>CALMLJ010000189.1 GCA_937868025.1 uncultured Acidimicrobiaceae bacterium | reverse complement strand
CGCCGCAGATTCCCGGGATGGGTCTCCTCGAGGCCGTGCCCGCCGCGACGATCGAGCGAGCCGCCGACCCCGACGACGCCGACGGCGATGGCATCTCCGGTCGAACCAACACGGTGTGGGACGAGGTCGCGGGCACGACCGCGATCGGGCGGTTCGGCTGGAAGGCCAATGTCGCGTCGGTGCGGCAGCAGACGGCGGGAGCGTTCAGCGGTGATGTCGGCATCACCAGCCCGGTGTTCCCCGACGCCGACTGTCCGGATGCACAGGCGGCGTGTGCCGCTGCGCCCAGCGGTGGATCGCCCGAGATCGACGACGACACGTTCGACGCCGTCGTCTTCTACACGCGGGTCCTGTCGGTGCCCGCGGCCCGTGACGCCGACGACAAGAACGTGCGGCGCGGCGCCCAGGTCTTCGCCGACAGCGGATGCGCCAGCTGCCACACGCCGAAGCTGACGACCGGAGCGTCGGACATCGACGCGTTGGCCAACCAGACGATCCACCCGTTCACCGACCTCCTGCTGCACGACATGGGCCCGGACCTGGCCGACGGCCGGCCCGATTTCGAGGCGTCCGGTTCGGAGTGGCGGACGCCGCCGCTGTGGGGGATCGGTCTGGTGGAGACGATCAACGGCCACACCCGGTTCCTCCATGACGGCCGGGCACGCAACCTGCTCGAGGCGATCCTGTGGCATGGCGGCGAGGGGGAAGCCTCCCGCGACGCAGTGCTCGACCTGCCGAAGAAGGATCGCGACGCTCTGATCGACTTCCTGGAGTCCCGATGAACCGGCAGCGCCCGTCCCGGGCGCGTTCGCGTGTATCGGCGGCGGCGGCCGTGCTGTTCGTGACCACCTTGGTCGCCGGCTGCTCGTCCGATGACGAACCGACGAAGGCTGCGCCGGCCACGGCAGATCGGGCCGAGGTCGTGGCGGCGCTCGTGCAGGACGTGATCCTCCCGGCGAATGCGTCCGCCGCGACGGGGGCGGCGGCAGCGAGCACGGCGATCGGCGAGTTGTGCGAGTCTCCCGACAGCACACGGCTCGAGGCGGCGCGCTCGGCCGTCGCGACCGCGTGGGGCGCCTGGCGCGCCACGGACTCGTTCGACGTCGGCCCGGCGATGCAGCGGCGCTCCTCCTCGGTGGTGTCCTACAAGGTCGACGTCGCGAAGGTCGATGCGACGCTCGCCGGGTCGCCCCCCACCGATCCCGAGACGGTCCGCAATCGAACCTCATCGAGCCTTCGTGGCTACGGCGCTGCCTGGCATCTCCTGACGGCCGACGCGGCAGCATTCTCCGCCGTTCCGGCAAGGTGCGCCTACCTGTCGGCCGTCATGAGCGTCATCGCCGATGAGACCGCGACGGTCGACGACGGGTGGACGACGGGGCTCGACGGGGCGGCGCCCTATTCGGACACTGCGACCGGTGTCGGCGACGATGCGCTGTCCCCGACCGACATGATCGACTCGCTGGTCAACATGCAGTTGAGCCAACTGGAGTCGACCTCGAAGTTGCTGACGGCGGAGAGCGAACTGGCTCCGGGGGCTGACTCGGACCTGCCGGTCGGAGAGATGTTCCAGTTCGCCGCGCAGGTGCGGGGCATCGGCGACTCGTACACGGAGCTGGACGCGTTGTTGAAGCCGGAGCTGTCGAAGGCCATCTCCGATGAGGTTGACGCCCTCGCGCGGATCCTGGCCGACGACGCGACCGAGCCGTCGGAGACCCCGCCGACCGCCGATCGTGCCAAGGCGGTCGCGGCGGCGGTCGAGGAGCTCCGCGTCACGATCGCGACCGAGGTCGTGAGCGCGCTCGACGTCACGATCAGCTTCAGTGAGAACGACGGCGATTCCTGACGTCGCCGTCCCCACGGCGACGCGCGTCCGTCGGTTCGGGTCCGACGGGATCGAACGCTGTCGCCGTGAGGTTCCCGGGTCGTCGCTCGCAGCGTTCCGGGTTGCTGCCGGACTGTCCGGTGCGGTGGTCGCTGCCCGGTTCGTGTCGCGGGGCTGGGTGGAGCGCCTCTACCTCGAGCCGTCGTACCACTTCACCTACCCCGGGTTCTCGTGGGTGCGGCCGCTGCCGGCCGCCGGCATGTACGCGCTCTACGCCGTCATGGTGCTCGCCGGTCTGGCGCTCGCGCTCGGGTGGCGGCCCCGGTGGGCGGCCCTCGCCTTCACGCTGGGATTCGCGTACGCGGAGGCGATCGACGTCACGACGTACCTCAACCACTACGAGCTCGTGACCCTCATCGGGGTCCTCTGCGTGGTGTTGCCCCTCCCCGCCCGCCGGGTTTCCGTCGCGGAATCGCCCGCTCAGCGGGCACTGGCGCGACCAGAACCGGTCGGCTCGACGGTGCCGGTATGGGTGGTGTGGCTCCTGCGCTTCCAGCTCGGGGCGGTGTACGTGTTCGCCGGGCTCGGCAAGGTCGACGTCGACTGGTTGCTGCGCGGTGAACCGCTGCACACGTGGTTGCTGGGCCGCACCGACCTTCCGTTGGTCGGTCCGTGGTTCGCCGACCGATGGGTGGCCGTTGCGCTCTCGTGGGGTGGAGCGTTGTTCGACCTCGGCGTCGTTGCGTTCCTGCTGCGTCGCCGCACCCGCCCCTTCGCGTACGCGGCGGTCGTGGTGTTCCACGCGATCACGGGATGGCTGTTCCCCGGCATTGGGGCGTTTCCGTTCGTGATGATCGTGCTGACACCGATCTTCTTCGAGCCGGATTGGCCGGACCGGGTGCGTGTGGCGTTGGGTCGTCGGTTCGGGCTCCCGCCGGTGCCGCCGGTGCCGCCGGTGCCTCCGGTGACACCGGTTGCCGCCGCGGCGGTGATGACGCCGTCGACGTGGCGCGTCCGGCTCGGCACCGCAGCGGTTGTCATGTGGGTGGTGGTGCAGCTGGTGGTGCCGTTGCGTCATCTCGCGTACCCCGGCGACGTGCGGTGGACCGAGGAGGGCTATCGCTGGTCGTGGCGCGTGCTGCTCACCGAGAAGGAAGGAAGCGCGACGTTCCGATTGACCGACCCGGCCACAGGCCTGACCCGCACGGTGTGGCCGAGCGACGAGCTCGCCCCACATCAGGTGCGGTCGATGTCGGTGCGCCCCGATCTGATCCGTCAGTACGCGCACCATCTCGCTGACGAGGTCGAGCGGACCGGTGCCGCTCGTCCTGAGGTCCGCGTCGACGCCTGGGTGGCGATCGCCGGCCTTCCTCGCACGCGCTTGATGGATCCGGCCGTGGACCTCGCCGCCGAGCCCCTCGACATCTGGCCGGCCGACGACATCGAACCGTCCCCGCTCTGACACCGGTGCCGCCCTCGGCACGAGGGTGGTGCCCGCCGGCACCTAACCTCGCGGCATGCCACACGCTCCGACCGTCATCGTCGTCGGCGGCGGGCCGGGTGGTCT
>CALMLJ010000188.1 GCA_937868025.1 uncultured Acidimicrobiaceae bacterium | reverse complement strand
ACGTCCGCGCTCCCCGACGTCGCCCCGAAGGACGGCCCCGACGAACTCGAGAAGTTCGCCACCCCCGGCATCGTCACCATCGCGGCGCTCGCCAAGTTCGAGGGCGGCGCCGGCGCCATCCACCAGATCAAGACGCTGGTCATGGTGCTCGACGGTGAGGTCACGCTCGTGTGCCTCCGGGGCGACCACCAGCTCAACCTCCAGAAGCTCCAGGATGCGACCGGGGCCATCGACATCCGTCCGGCGGAGGAGGCCGAGACAGTCGCCGCCCTCGGCGCCAAGCCGGGCAGTCTCGGCGCCGTCAACGTCTCGGGCCTGACGATCATCGCCGACGAGGCGTTGCGCGGCCGGTTCCACATGACCACCGGGGCCAACGAGGACGGTTGGCACTGGCGGGGCGTGTCGGTCGAGCGTGACCTGGCCGTCGACCGGTGGGCCGACCTCCGCGAGGTCACTAAGGGCGAGCCGTGCATCAACTGCGGCGCGAAGCTCGACATCGTCAAGTGCATCGAAGTCGGTCACATCTTCAAGCTGGGCACGAAGTACTCCGACTCGCTGGGTGCGACCGTCCTCGACGCCGACGGGGTGCTCAAGCCGCTGATCATGGGGTGTTACGGCATCGGTGTCGGCCGCAACCTCGCTGCGGTGCTCGAGACGCACCACGACGAGAAGGGCATGATCCTGCCGGTCACGATCGCTCCGTACGAGGCGGTGATCACCGTCGTGAAGGTCAACGACGAGGAATCGATGCGCGTCGCGAACGAGCTCTACGAGACCCTGCGCAGCGAGGGCATCGACGTCCTGCTCGACGACCGCGACGAGCGTCCCGGTGTGAAGTTCGCCGACGCCGAGCTGATCGGCATCCCGTTCCGGATCACGCTCGGCCCCAAGGGCCTTGCCAACGGCATGGCCGAGTTCACACCTCGGGCAACCCGCGAGTCGGTCGACGTGGCCCTCGGCGAGGTCGCCCAGCACACGATGGAACTCGTTCGCGAGGGCCGCAAGCTCGGCCGCTGACGCGCCCGGCAGCACCAGTCCAGGAGGGCGACGGCGAGCGTCATCAGTGTGACCGCTCGCCGTCGACCGGCTCCCATTTACGTGGTGTTTCCCAGCACGTGTCAGGTGTCGGCGGTTCCCGATCCGAACCTGAGTTTCTCGTCGACGAATGTCGGGATCGGCGACCTACAGGGTGACCATCGTGCCGACACCGGCGTCGGTGAACAGCTCCAGGAGGAGCGCGTGGGGGACCCGGCCGTCGATCAGGTGCACCTCCGACACACCCCGGTTGATCGCCTGCAGACAGCCTTCGATCTTGGGGATCATGCCGCCGGCGATGGTGCCGTCGGCAATGAGCTCGGCCGCCTCCGACGTGGAGACCCGCTGGATCAGCGAGGCCGGATCGTGGACGTCGCGGAGGAGACCGGCGACGTCGGTGAGGAAGATGAGCTTCTGGGCATCGAGCGCTTCGGCGATCGCACCTGCGACCGCGTCGGCGTTGATGTTGTACGCCTGGCCGTCGGAGTCGCTCCCGACGGTCGACACGACGGGGATCAGGTCCATCGCCAGGAGACGGGTGATGATCGACGGATTGATGCGGGTGACGTCGCCGACGAAGCCGAGCGACGGGTCGCGCTCCTCGGCCTCGATCAGGCCGGCGTCCTGCCCCGAGAGGCCCACGGCAATCGGACCGTGCACGTTCAGTGCCGACACGATGTCGCTGTTGACCTTGCCCTTGAGCACCATCTGCACGACCTCGAGCGTCTCGGCATCGGTGACCCGTTGCCCGTCGACGAACTCGGAGTCCTTGCCCATACGGCGCAACCACTCCCCGATCTGCGGGCCGCCCCCGTGGATCACCACCGGGCGCATGCCGACCGAGTGCATCATCACGATGTCCTGGGCGAACTGCTCGAACAGCTCGGGTGAGCTCATGGCGTTCCCGCCGAACTTCACGACGATCGTCGCCCCGGCGAACCGCTGGATGTACGGCAGCGCCTGGAGGAGGACGTGGACGTCGTTGGTGTGCTGGTCGGTCGTCATGTCGTGTAGTCCGCGTTGATCCGGATGTAGCCGTCGGTGAGGTCGCAACCGTACGCGGTGAACGCTCCGTCGGCGATGCCGAGGTCGGCCGTGATGAGGACACGATCACCCCGCATGTGGGCCTCGGCGGCGGCGAGATCGGCGGTCGCGGGATACATCTCGATCCCGCCGATGCCGACCCGGACCCGCTCGGGGTCGATGTCGACCTGGTCGTCGCACTTGCCGATCGCCATCACGATCCGCCCCCAGTTGGGGTCGGCGCCGTGGACCGCGGTCTTCACGAGGGGCGAGTTCACGATCGACTTCGCGACGAGTTTGGCCTGCGCGGTGTCACGAGCACCGGTGACCTCGACCTCGATCACCTTCGACGCTCCCTCGCCGTCGGCGGCGATCATCAGCACGAGCCGGAGGGCGACGTGGTGGAGCGCCGCCTCGAATGCCTCGAGCCCGACCGGGCCGGCGGCCCCGTTGGCAATGACCACAGCCGAATCGCTCGTGGAGGTATCGCTGTCGATCGAGAGCGCGTTGAACGTGGTGGCCATGACCCGGCGGAAGACCGCGTCGAGGTCGTCGGCGGAGATCGCCGCGTCGGTGAAGAAGTACGTGAGAAGGGTCGCCATGTTCGGCTCGATCATCCCGACACCCTTGGCGATGCCCACGAGCGTTGCGCTGACCCCGCTCGGACCGCCGATCGTCGCCGTGGCCTTCTTCGGATGGGTGTCGGTGGTCATGATGGCCTCGGCGGCCGCAGCGAACGCGTCGGCGTCGGCGTCCTCATCTGGCAGCGACACCGCAGCAATGCCACCCCGGATGCGATCCATCGGATAGCTCCGGCCGATGACCCCCGTCGACGCGACCGCGAGCTCCCCCGGCCGGATCCCCGCGGCGCTCGCGGCGAGCCGTTGGAGCTCGGCGGCGTCGACCTCGCCCTGGACGCCGTTGGCGACGTTGGCGTTCTTCGAGATGACGACCACCCCACGCGCCGCCCCGCTTGCCGTGGCGGCTCGGCTGAGCGCGACGCTCGGACCGGCGAATCGGGACTGGGTGTAGACGCCTGCCGACGTGGCCGGGCGGTCGGACACCACCAGACAGAAGTCGGTCGTCTCGTCTTTCACTCCGAGATTGGCGGTGACGATCCGGAAGCCGGACGGGGCGGGGACGGGCGATTCGGGCACGGGCGTCACCCTAGCGCGACGAATGCATGATCATGCAGTGTTCCGCATCAACATGAGCTGGCGTCAGCTCAGGAGATGCTGAACGAGCGCATGGAGAACGACCCGAGATCCATGCCGGACACGATCTCGTGCGCCGACTCCCCCGGTCGCGCCAGGGCGGCGACGTAGACGAGGGGAAGGTAGTGATCTGCGGTCGGGGCTGCACGGCGACCGTCGGGCAGGTCGAGATAGTCGACGAGCGGGGCACGGTCGTGGTCGCGCACCGCCTGCCAGATCCGGGCATCGAAGTCGACCGCCCACGCTGCGGGCACCGCGGCGCCCGGGTCGAGTTCGCGGAAGTTGTGGGTGATGTTGCCACTCCCGAGGATCAATACCCCCTCGTCACGCAGCGGGTCGAGCCGTCGGGCGAGGTCCCAGTGCCACGCCGCCGGCTTGGTGCCGTCGATCGAGAGCTGCACCACGGGGACGTCCGCCCCGGGGAACACATGGACGAGCACCGACCACGTCCCGTGGTCGAGGCCCCAGGAATCGTCGAGCGCGACGGGCAGGTCGTCCACCAGCTCGACCACCCGGCGGGCGAGGGCCGGGTCACCGGGAGCGGGGTACTGCTTGGCGAACAGCTCGTCGGGGAACCCGCCGAAGTCGTGGATGGTGCGCGGCGACGGCATGGACGTCACCGCCGTGCCACGGGTGAACCAGTGGGCAGACACCATGAGCACGGCCCGGGGAGCCGCGACCGAGGCGCCGAACTCGCGCCACGCTGCCGAGTAGCGGTTCGTCTCGAGCGCGTTCATGGGCGTGCC
>CALMLJ010000187.1 GCA_937868025.1 uncultured Acidimicrobiaceae bacterium | reverse complement strand
CCCGAATCCGGCGCAACGACGGGAGCAACCCACTTCGGTGGGTCGCTTCGTCGCGTCCCGATGCCCGCTCGGAGCGGGGCCGTCCCCGGTACCATCGACCGTGGCGGACAGAGCTGTCCGCCACCAAGGGGGTTCATCGACATGTCCACTGACGAGCAGATCCTCGGCCGCACCGAGGTCGACGACCTCGAGGCGATCATCTCGATGTACAACACCGACGTCACCGAGGCGCTGCACGTCGTCGCGGACAACGCCCCGGCGATCTTCACGTGGGACTACGAGAAGGGTGCCCGCCCGCAGCTCAACAAGCTCTACGAGAAGGCGAAGCACGCCCAGTGGAACGGCGAGACCGACCTCGACTGGTCGATCGAGGTCGACCAGGAGTACTTCGCCAAGCTGCTGTCGGACATGCGGGCCATGCAGATGGCCGAGGCCGGCATCACCTTCGAGGGCACCCCGTTCGCCAACTGGGGTGACAAGGAGTGGCTGGCCCACTCGATGGAGAGCCAGAACTGGAGTCTCAGCCAGTTCATGCACGGTGAGCAGGGTGCGCTGATCTGCACGGCGAAGATCGTGGAGACGGTGCCGTGGATCGACGCCAAGTACTACGCGGCGACCCAGGTGATGGACGAGGCCCGCCACGTCGAGGTGTTCGCCAAGTACCTCGACACCAAGCTCAACGGGCACTACCCGATCAACACGCACCTGCGGATGCTGCTCGACGACATCATCAACGACTCCCGTTGGGACATGACGTACCTCGGCATGCAGATCATGGTGGAAGGGCTCGCGCTCGCCGCCTTCGGCATGGCGATGCAGACGACCCCCGACCCCCTCCTCAAGCAGCTGCTCCGCTACGTGATGAGTGACGAGGCCCGCCACGTCGCCTTCGGTGTGCTGTCGCTCAAGGAGTTCTACGACGGGCTGACCGACGCCGAGCTGTTGGAACGCCAGGAGTTCGCGTTCGAGGCCGCCGTCCGCATGCGCGACCGCTTCCTCCAACAGGAGGTGTGGGACCGCCTCGGCGTCAACGTCAAGGACGCGGTGAAGCTCTTCGACGTGCCGGCCGAGGTCAAGAACCGCGACCCGTTCCAGCAGCTCCTGTTCTCGAAGATCGTGCCCAACTGCAAGAAGCTCGGCCTGCTCGACGCCAACGACGGCTGGCTCCGCAAACGCTTCGACACGCTCGGCGTCACCCAGTTCGAGGACTGGGCCGACACCGGCGAGGAGTACCTCGAGATGGACGCCGTCTCCCAGGACCGCCTCGCCGCCCAGGCCGCCGCCGGCTGACGCCCAGGCCGGGGGAGCGGGGCGCCGCGCGAACGGTTCACAGGGAATTCTGCGCCCGAACCCACCTCCCGCCCAGCATCGCGACCGATACTGCTGAGCGTGACGACGCTGGAGCTCGATCGGACGACCCTCGATCTCGACCCGACCGCTCCGACAGCGGGCCTGCGACGCCATGTGCCCCGATTGGTCCGGTACGGCACGGTGTCGATCGTGTCGACGGCGTTCAGTCTGACGATCCTGACCGTCCTCGTCGCGTCCGGCGCCCTCTCCGCCGGTTGGGGCAACCTCGTGGCCACCCTGTGCGGCGCCGTCCCGTCCTTCGAGCTCAACCGCCGCTGGGTCTGGCCCGGCGGCGGCCGGCCCCGCCTCGCCCAGGCCGTTCCGTTCGTGGCGATGTCGCTCGCCGGACTGGCCCTCTCCGCCGTCCTCGTTGCCGTGACCGAGGGCTGGTCGTCGGAATGGTCCGACGGCTCCCGAGCCCTCCTCGCCGACGGCTCCAACATGGCGGCGTTCGGGTCGCTGTGGCTCGTGCAGTTCGTCATCTGCGACCGCCACCTCTTCGGGCGTCGCTGACCGTCGGGCCCACACCCGCCGAGGGGCGAGTCCGGCCAACGCTCCCTGCCCGGTAGCGTGCCGCTCCATGGCCCACGAACGCGAACCGTGGTTCCACGACGAGCACGGCAACCTGGTGGTCGTCCAAGCGCCGAACCTCCCGATCCTGGTGTGGCTCGGCGCGGTGGTGCTGCGCACCCTCGTGCACGGCGGAGCACCCGAACGCCTGGCCGACGCCGTCGGGTTCGGCGCACTCTTCACGTGGGCGTACCTCGAGGTGGCGCAGGGCAGCGCCCGCATCCGGCGGATTCTCGGCGCCGTGGTGCTCGTCGCCATGGTCGTCGGACGCGTCCGGGGCTGAGCGCCCGGCCGTCGACGCCGATCCGGCCCGACTACGGACCGACGACGTCGACGTGCCCGAGCGATGCGGCGGTCACCTCGGAATCGGGTGAGAGGATCACGACCTCGGCCCACGCGTCCGCTCCCAGCACCCGGGTGTAGGTGCAGTTGCGGACGACGATCTCCTGATCGGGGAGCCCGTCGATGGCGACCTTCTCGGCCATCGTCGACGGGGTCGGCACGCTGCCGGCGGCAGGTGCGAGCCGCGGCAGCAGCTCGGCGAGCAGGACGTCCTTCGACGTGGTCCGGCCGGGCAGCGGGCACGTCTCGCCGCGGTCCTCGACGAGGGAGATCGTGTCGGTCATCGTGGGTGGGGCCAACGACACGAGCCGGAGCCCGAGGTCCGACACCGCCGCCACGGCCGGTGGCGCGGCGCCGTCGAAGAACCCGTAGCGCGCCGTCCCCGCGGTGACGACGAGCAGCGATCGACCACACGGCGTGAGGGTGGCTGCGACGGCGGGATCGAGGGCCTTCACCGCTCGAACGAAGTCGTCGGTGGCGTCGCGGACATCGGCGGGCCCGGCGGCAGCATCGGCAGCGATCCGTTCGACGGCGGCGACGAGATCGCCATGGGGCAACGCGGCAGCGTCGGAGGCGCAGGCGATGCCGTGGCGGAGGAGCGCCGTGATCACGTCGGCCTCGGCCGCCGAGCCGTCGCCGTCACCGGCGGACACCACCGCACCCGGCCGGTCGAACTCGCCGGCGCCCCCGACGGTGTCGGCGAACTTCCAGACGCCGAACGCGGCTCCTGCCACCACGCCGATCGCGAGCAGTCCGAAGAGGGCGATACGCCACACGGGGCGACGTCGTCCCTGCCGACGGCGTGCGGTGGAGGTCGGCGCCATCGACCGCGGCGTCGGCGGTGGTGCGGCCGACGCCTCCCAGGCCGCGACCGGGGGACCGAACGTCGACGGTGCCGGGGGCGGCGACGGTGTCGAGGCCGGGTCGACCCCGAACGGCAGCATCGGGGGCAGCACCGAGGTGGACGGCATCGGGCGCACCTCGTCGGTCCACGCCGCGCCGTCCCAGTAGCGGAGGAGGCCGGGATCGGACGGGTCGGGAAACCAGCCGGCAACGGACATGCGGTGCGTGAGCCTCTCGGGTCGGGGGGAACCTCGGTGGATCGACGGGGAGCGTAGTTCGTGCGCGCTCCAGCGGCCGGGGGGGGGTCGCTGGACCGGACCGTGGGCCTCAGACCGGGAACTCGGTTCCGAGATCGGCCGCCTTCTTGGCGGCCTCCTCGGGGAACACGTTCTTCACGATGAACGGGTCGGCGGTGAGCGAGTAGTCGGGGGCGAGGTGCTTGGTGTAGCGGTCGATGTAGAGCAGCTGCTTCGCGATCAGCACCAGCTCGCGGGGAATCGACGCGTCGTAGGCCTTGAGCATCTTCACGGACTCCGACACGAGCTGGGCGATGTCGACGCCGCCGAAGCCGCTCGACAACATGGCACCCAGCACGTTCGTGAGGAACGCCGCGAGCTGGTCCTCGTCGCCGAACTCCTCGGGGATCGCCCCCACCCGGCGGTACGCAGCGGCGACCCGGGAGAAGTCGAGGTCGAAGGCGCAGGTGTAGAACAGGTCCTGCAAGAGGTCTCGCCACTCCTGGTCGAGCTCGCCCATGATGCCGAAGTCCAAGAAGCAACCGCGGCCGTCGTCGAGCACCCAGATGTTGCCCGCGTGCATGTCGCCGTGGAACGGGCCGTGCAGCATGGCCGCCTCGGCCCACACCTTGGCGCCGCGTCGTACGACGAGCTGCAGGTCGAGCCCGCGGTTCGCGAGTTCGTCGAAGTGATCCATCGGGACGCCCCGCACCCGTTCCATGCAGATCGTGCGGGGGCCACAGTGGTCCCAGTACACCTCGGGCGCCGTGATCATCGTGTTGTCGCCGAAGGCCCCGATGCGGTTCCGGAAGCGGTCCTGCTGCCACGCCTCCCGGACGGGGTTGAGTTCCTGGAACGTGACGGCGTGGAGGTCGACGATGATGTCCCGTGCGCCCGAGGCCTTCCCCCACGGCGTCTTCTCGAACAGCCAGGCGATGCGGTACGAGTTGCGGAGATCCTGGGCCATGCCGTCGCGGATGCCGGGTCGTTGCACCTTCACGACAGCCTCGCGGCCGTCACGCAGGGTGCAGGCGTGGACCTGCCCGATCGACGCGGCCGACAGCGGGTGGTCGTCGAACGAGGCGAACACTTCGTCGACAGGTCGCCCCAGGTCCTCGGCGACGGCGGCCCGGGCCTGTTCGCCGGGGAACGCCGGTACGGCGTCGAGGCAACGGCGGGCGGCGAGGACCAGTGGCTCGGGGACCAGCGCGCCGGAGCTCGCGAGGATCTGCCCCGCCTTCACGAAGGTCGGGCCCAGCCGGATGAACCCGTCGACGAGGCCGTCGCAGGCCGTCGCGACGATCGGCGTGGCGCGGCGGCGTACCAGGCGACCGGCGAGCGCTCGGAGCACCGACGTGCCCAGGACGGCGACGACCACGACGAACCGTCCGACGTCGCGGGCGTGGAACGTCTCGAGCGGTGGCGCGTCGACCTCGAGCGCGGCGGCGGGCGGACCGTCGGCGTACGGGCCCCGGAAGGGGGTGGCCGAGCGTCGACCGGTGGTCTCGCCGGGGCTCGTGGTCATCCGGTTCTCCTCGCCGTTGTTGACCTGACGTCAATACGAGGGACATTAGGCCCGGCCGTCGGGCCCGGTCGAGACCGCGCTGGGTCGTTCGGGCCAAGCGGCCGGGAGAACCACCCACGGCCCGGCGGCGGTCATCACTCAAGACGAATCTGAGGGACCCCGAAGGTCTCTTCATGGCAGGACGAACCGCGGAGCGCGCCGCCCAGAGGGCTCGGCGGCGCTTCCGCCGTCTCTGCCGGTTCGCGGTTGTCCTGATCGTCGCGTTCGGCGTCATGCTCGTCCGCAACCGGGGTGACGACCCGCTGTGGACGGCCGTCGACAATGCCGGCCAACTGCTCGCAGCCGTCCTCGCTGCCGCCGCCGGAGCCGTGACCGCCCGCCGCAGCTCCGGTCGAGCACGGCGCGGATGGAGCGCGATCGCCGCCGGCTGCGCGGCGTGGGTGGTCGGGCAGGGCATCTGGACCGTGTCCGCGATGGTGCTGCAGCACAACGTGCCGACACCGGGCATCGCCGACATCGGTTTCGTCGCAGCGCCCGTCCTGTGGACCGCCGGCATCCTGATGTTCGTCGACACACCGCCCGGCACGCGGTCGCGCACGAGCGGCCTCCTCGAGGGCCTGATGATCGCCGGTGGAGTGTTCCTTCCCACGTGGGCGCTGGCCTTGGCACCCGTCGCGCGGGCGTCGGGCGGGCCGAGCCCGGCGCAGATCGTGAACCTCGCCTACCCGGTGCTCGACCTCGTGGTGCTCGCCTCGCTGCTGTTCGCGTTCACCCGCTGCCGCCGCCACGCCCGGGGAAGCCTTGCGCTCCTGGCGATCGGCGTGGCCGCGATCGCGACCGCCGACAGCGGGTTCTGGTACCTGCGCACCGTCGACTCCTACCTCGGGACGAACCTGTTCGATCTCGGGTGGTTCGCCGGGTTCCTCTTCATCGGACTCGGATCGTTGCGACCTTCGGTCGGAACCCAGGCCGGAACGTCGGCTCGCGACCCCGAGTTCCGCGACAGCTGGCAACTCCTCTCGGTCCCCGACGTCGTCTACGCCGTGGGGATGTGCCTCACGGTGCTCGTGGCCTTCCGGAGCCGCACGACCGTGCCCGGACCGTTCGAGCGGTACGCCTTCGGTGGGCTGCTCGTCGTTGGGCTCCTGCACCGGATGTCGGTGCTCGTCGAGAACCTGTCGCTCACGGTCGGCCTGGAGGCTCGGGTCCGTGCCCGCACGAGCGACCTCGAGAAGCGCGAGCGCTACTTCGCGGCGCTGGTCCGCTCGTCGTCGGACATCGTGATCGTGGTCGACGAGGCGCGGACGATCCGCTCGGTCAGCGCCTCGCTCGACGACATCTACGGATGGGACCACCACCGGCTCGTCGGTCGGGCGCTCGATTCGTTCGGACCGTTCGAGGCGCTGAGTGCCGCGGTGGACGCCGCCGCGGCCGACCCCGGGCGGGTGCACCGTGTCGAGTGGCAACTCGTCGACGCGTCCGGCGTCACCCGGTCGGCCGAATCCACCGTGTCGAACCTGCTCGACGACGCCGACATCGGGTGCTTCGTGGTCAACACCCGCGATGTCACCGACCGGGCGACGCTCGAGACCCAGCTGCGCCACCAGGCGTTCCACGATCCGCTCACCGGGCTCCCGAACCGGGCGCTCTTCGCCGATCGTGTCGGTCACGCATTGCGTCGATCGGGGGTGTCGGGCGCCCGCGTCGGACTCGCCATGGTCGACCTCGACGGGTTCAAGGGGATCAACGACAGCCACGGCCACCACGCCGGGGACCGGGTGCTCCGGTCCGTTGCCGATCAGTTGACCCGCGCCCTCGAACCCGGCGAGACCGTCGCGCGCCTCGGTGGGGACGAGTTCGCGATCCTCGTCGAGGACATCGACGACACGGTCGACCCGGCGTCGATCGCGGAGCGACTCCTCGACTGCATCCACGTCGTCGTGGACGTCGAAGGCATGCAGTACGAGGTGCGGGCGTCGGTCGGGCTCGCCATCAGCACCCGGACGACCTCGCACCCCGCCGACGCCGTGCAGCGCCTCCTCCGCGACGCCGACATCGCGATGTACTCGGCCAAGCGTGCCGGTCGCGGTGCGGCACGGGTGTTCCGGCCCGAGATGTACGCCGACGCCCAGGACACGTTCGAACTGCAGTCGCAACTGCGCGGCGCGGTCGAACGTGGCGAGATGGTGCTCTTCTACCAGCCGACGTTCGAGCTCGCGACGGGGCGGATCTCGGGGTTCGAGGCGCTCATCCGGTGGCAGCACCCGACGAAGGGACTGATCGGACCGTCGAAGTTCATCCCGCTCGCCGAGGAGAGCGGGATGATCGTGTCGCTGGGTGACTGGGTGCTGCGCACCGCCGTCGGCCAACTCGCGGCGTGGAGTCGGGAGTTCGGCGACGGCGGGTCGCTGTCGATGGCGATCAACGTGTCGGTCGGCCAGCTGCGCTCGCCCGGGCTGCTCGACAGCCTGCGGGAGGTGATCGGCGACGCCGGGATCGATCCGCGCCGCATCGTCCTCGAGATCACCGAGAGCATGCTGATCAGCGACACCGAGACGGTCGTCGGACTGCTCCACGACATGGCCGATCTCGGGGTGCGGATCGCCATCGACGACTTCGGGACCGGCTACGCGTCGCTCGCCAACCTGCAGAACCTGCCGCTCGACGTGCTGAAGATCGACCAGACGTTCGTGAACGGCGAGTGCGAACGTGACGGCGCACCGCTGCTCAGCACCATCCTGAACATCGGCAGCACCCTCGGGCTCGTGACCGTGGGGGAGGGCATCGAGAACCAGGACCAGCTGGCGATGCTCCGCAACGGCGGTTGCGACATCGGGCAGGGCTACTACCTGGCCCGGCCGCTGCCCGCCGCTGCGGTGCACGAGATGCTCGTTGTCAGCCGGGCCGCCGATCGCCGTGACCGCAACATCGTGTTGCCCGTGGCGACCGCGTGATCGGTGCCACGGGCGGGCGACCACCCGTCAGACGACCGCCTGCTCCCGGTCGCCGGAGAGGTCGATCGCGTCCAGCGTGAGATCGAGGCCGGCAGCTTCGGGCTCCCGAGGCTCCGGAGGTTCCGACTCGGAGAATCCGATCCGGTCGTGGATCCACCGCATCCACCGCGGCGCCCACCAGTTGGCCTCGCCGGCGAGCTTCATGAAGGCCGGGACCAGCGTTGCCCGGATCAGCGTCGCGTCCATCACGACGGCGAGGGTGAGGCCGAGGCCGAACAGCTTGATGAACGAGATGCCCGAGGTCGCGAAGGCGATGAACGTGACGGCGAGCAGCGCCGCCGCGGCCGTCACGATGCGTCCGGTGCGCTCGAGGCCCATCGCCACCGAGGCGGCGTTGTCGCCGGTGCGGTCGTGCTCCTCCTTGATTCGGGACAGCAGGAAGACCTCGTAGTCCATCGACAGGCCGAAGGCGATGCAGAACATGAGGATCGGCGTCGTCGTGTCGGTCAGGCCGGTCGCCGTGAACCCGAGCAGGCCGGCACCGTGACCGTCCTGAAAGATCCACACCATCGCCCCGAACGTTGCACTCAGGGACAGGACGTTCAGGACGATCGCCTTGAGTGGCACGAGCACCGACCCGAACATCAGGAACAGCAGGACGAAGGTGGCCCCGGCGATGATCCCGGCCGCCAGCGGCAGACGGTCGGCGATCGACGCCTTGGTGTCGACGAGGGCCGCCGACTGGCCGCCGACGAGGGTCCGACCGATCGGCGACTCGACGTCGCGGAGGTCGTGGACGAGCGTCTCGGCCTCCGTCGAGATCGGCACCACGTCGGGAACGACGCTGAACCGGACCGCACCCGTCTCGGCCGATCGGAAGCCGGCGAGCGACGGGTCGGGCCCGATCACCTTGGTGCCGTCGATGAACCGCCCGGTGGCGGCGTCGACCCGGGTCACCCCGGGGACCGACGACAGCGCGACCGCGTAGGCGTCGATCGTCGTGTCGTCGGGATCGGCCGCGTCGAGCGCGACGACGGGCATGGCCGACGATTCCTCCGACGAGAAGTCGTCGGCGATGCGCTCGGTGGTGATGCGGGCGGGCGTGTCCTCGGGCAGTACCCGCTGGTCGGGCAGACCGAATTCCACCCCGAAGAAGGGGGTGCCCAGGAACACGAGGAGGGCGACCACGGCGGCGCCGATCACGAGGGGCCGCTTCATGACGACCGTGGCGATGGTGTGCCACATGCCGTCTCCGACCGGCTTGGGCTCGGTCCGCTTCCAGAGGCGCAGCGAGTCGACCCGGTGACCGAGGACCGCCATGAGCGCCGGCAGTGTGATGACGCTCGTGGCCATCGCCACGAGCGTGACGCCGACGCCCGCGTAGGCGAACGAGCGGAGGAAGTAGAGCGGGAACACGAGGAGCGCCGAGAGCGACACGGCGACGGTGAGCGCTGAGACGGCGATCGTCCTGCCGGCCGTCTCGACGGTGCGGATGATCGCCGCCTCGACCGACCGGCCGGCGCGGATCTCCTCGCGGAACCTCGACACGATGAACAGCGAGTAGTCGATTGCCAGGCCGAGCCCCAATGCGGTGACGAGGTTGATCGAGAAGATCGAGACGTCGGTGAACTGGGTGATCACCCACAGGGTGAAGAACGTGCCGAGCACCGAGACGGCACCGACGACGAGCGGGAGCCCGGCGGCGACGAGGCCGCCGAACACGAGGACGAGCAGGACGAGCGTGATCGGTACGGCGATGCTCTCGGCGCCGGCGAGATCGCCTTCGATCTGGCTCGACACCGACTGGAAGATCGGAGAGCGGCCGCCCGACCCGACCGTGATCGGTCCGTCCGATCCGAGCAGTGCGCCGTCGAGTCGTTCCGCTGCCTCCTGCTGCTCGGTTTCGTCGCCGCCGAGGCGGGCGACGATGAGCGCTGCGGTGCCGTCGTCGGATCGCAGGGGAGCGACCTTGCCGAGCGACCAGTAGCTCAGTACCTCCGCCACGGCGGGGTCGTTGCGGAGGCGGGTCTCGATGGCCGTGGCCGCATCGGAGACCGACGCGTCGTCGACGGCGGGCGGCGTGGCTCCTTCGGCGCCCTCATTGGCGTCGACGAGGAGGAGGTAGTTGGGGACACCCGTGTCGAACACGTCCTGCAGGGCCGCCTCGGCGCGGGACGAATCGGCGGCCGGATCCTCGAACCCGCCGCCCGACAGGCGGCCGAACACTCCGCCGCCGAGTGCGCCGGCGACGATGACCAACAGCACGGATGCGACGAGGATGGCTCGGCGGCGGCGTACGGTGAAACTTCCAAGTCTGCTGAACATCGATCGATCCGTCCCCCGGTAGCGTTGTGTTAACGGGTGTACATATATGCCTGTCAACCTAGGATGAGCAACATGTCATCGGTCACACCCCGACCTCGAAATGCCCGCGGCCAGGGCGCACAACTCCGCGACGACCTCCTCGACGCGACCCTCGCCGGGCTCGCCGTCACCGGCGACCCCGAGGACGTCTCGATCCGCGGCGTGGCCAAGACCACCGGCGTCTCACCGACCGCGGTGTACCAGCACTTCACCGACCGCGACGCCCTGATCGAGGCCGCGTGCGACCGGGCGTTCGACCACTTCGCGGCGTACCTGCTCGCCGCGGTCGAGCCCGCCGTCGACGCGTTCGACCGCCTGCGCCTGGCCGGTCACGCCTACCTCCGCTACGCCGTCGACGAGCCGGGCCTCTACCGGGTGTTGTTCAGCAATCCACTGCACCTCGCCCTGCACACCGACGAGACGAAGGCGGTCGTCCCCGGCACGCCGGGCGCTCCGGGGACGCCGGGTGTCTCGGCGTTCGGGGTGCTCGTCGACATGGTGCAGGCCTGCCTCGACGCCGGGGCACCGGCGT
>CALMLJ010000186.1 GCA_937868025.1 uncultured Acidimicrobiaceae bacterium | reverse complement strand
CCCAGCCGGCACCGGCGACCGCCAACGGGGCGAGGCACCATCGGATCGAGCGTTCCCGCACGAGGTCGCGGCCGCGATGCACCATGAGGACGCCGAGGATGATCGCGGCCCACAGCGGCGAGACCGGGCGGCTCACGATGAGCAACGAGAGCGACACGGTGGTCCACCAGCACAACGCTCGAGGGAGGTCGTCACGTGAGGCCAGGCAGGCGACCCCGCACCACGCGGCGAACGCGGTGGCCACCTCGAAGGCGGACGCGTTCACGGTGCCGCCGAGCGCCAGCACCGCCGGGGTCAGGGCGACGGCGGCAGCCGGCACGGCGTAGGACGATCGGTGGTAGCGGGCCAGCAACCAGAGGCCGACTCCGAACACTGCGCCGACGAGGAGTGCGGAGATCGTGCGCATCGTGCGCGGCGATGTGGTGCCGTCGATCGCCCGCGACGGCAGGCCGACGAGCAGGTAGTACGTCGGTGGGTAGCGACCGAACTGGGTCCGAACCTCGACCTCGGGCGTCTCGGCGAGCGGCTGCAGGTACTGGCACGAGGCGTCGCGGGTCGGATCGATCGCCATGCAGTCGGCGTATCGGTCGTACTGTGCGAGCCGTCGAGGGACCTTCACCACGCTCTGCTTGCCGAGATCGGGGACCTCGACGAACGGCGTCCTGAACTGACCATGGGCGGCGGCCGAGACGGCGAACGTCTGGGCCGGCTCGTCAGGCGAGGCCATGAGCGGGATCGTCAGGCTCCAGGCGACCGCGGCGACGACAGCGCCGCCGGCCAACCCACATCGCGCGATTCGTCCGAACATGAAGACGAATGTTTAGCCGACACCGCTCCCCTTCGTGGACACTCGGGATACAGTCCGGGCTGATGGTTCCTCCCAGCGCGCTGTTCCGGCCGGACGCGCTCGCCGGGTTCGGACATCTGTCTCGCAGCCTTGCCCTCGCCACAGCGTGGGCCCGAGCTGGTGGTGCGGTGGTCGTCGATGCGCCCGGCATCGACGACACCTGGCGGCGGCGGTTCGAGACGATCGGTGCAACGTTCGACGGAGTGGCGCGTTCCGACTGGTGTGTCCTCGACGGCTACCGCAACGACCTCACGGTCCAACGACGTGCCCGGGCCGACCACGACCACGTCCTCGTGATCGACGACCACGGATCACTGGGCGAGTACGACGCGGACCTCGTGCTGGATCACAACATCGGGGCCGACCTCGGCGACCTGCTCGGCTCCAGGTATCTCCTGCTCCGCACGGAGTTCGCCGACGAACCACCGGAACGACCCTCGCCAGGCCGGCGAGTGCTCCTCGCTCCCGGCGGGGCCCCCTCGTCGTCGACCACCGAGACGTTCGAGCGAATCGCAGCCGGACTGACCGCAGCCGGCGCCGACGTGGTGTGGCTGCGAGGGGTCGACGATGTCGTGGCGACGATGGCGGCAGCGGAGATCGCCGTGGCGGCAGCCGGGGTCACGGCGTACGAGTTGTGCCGAGTCGGCGTGCCGGCCGTCCTCCTCGCCGTCGCCGAGAACCAGGAGCCGGTCGCTCGACGACTCGACGATGCCGGCGCCGCCGTGACGGCCGGTGCGAACGACGCCGTGGACGCTGCGCTGGCCTTGCTGGACGATCCGGACCGCTGCGCCACGATGACCCGTGTCGCCCGGCGACTGGTCGACGGGCTCGGTGCGGCCCGGGTCGTGGCGGCCATGCGATCGTTCCTCCTCGACGTCCGCCCGGCGACTCCCGAGGACCTCGACCTCACATGGGAGTGGTCGAACGACCCCGAGGTGCGTCGCCAGTCCTTCGAATCGGCGGGCATTCCCCGACACCGACACGAGGAGTGGTTCGCTCGTCGGCTCGCCGATCCCGAGAGCGACTTCTTCATCGTCGAGTCCGACGGCGTCCCCGTCGGACAGGCGCGATTCGAGGGCACGCCGACGACGCTGGGCTATCTCGTCGGCCCCGCGCACCGGGGGCGCGGGCTCGCCGCTCCCCTGCTCGCGGCGGCGTGCCGACAGCATTTCCGGCGTCATACCGACGGCGAGGTGATCGCGTTCGTCAAGCCCGACAACCGTGCGTCGGTACGGGCGCTCGATCTTGCCGGTTTCGAGCCGATGGATCCGTTGGACGAGGCGCTCCGTTTCCGCGCCAGAGCAGGCACGACATGACCACCATCGAGATTGCCGGCCGTGTGGTCGGCACCGGGCAACCGACGTTCGTCATCGCGGAGGTCTCCGCCAACCACGGCGGCGACCTCCCCCGCGTCCTCGAGATGGTCCGGGTCGCGGCGGCGGCAGGCGCTGACGCCGTGAAGCTGCAAACCTTCACCGCCGACTCGATGACACTCGATGTCGACCTCCCCCAGTTCGTCGTCGGCCCCGGCAACCCGTGGTCCGGACGCCGGTTGCACGACCTCTACCGAGAAGCGGCGATGCCGTGGGAGTGGTACCCCGAGATCGCCGCAGTGGCTGCGTCGGAGGGCATCACCCTGTTCTCGAGCCCATTCGACCCGGCGTCGGTCGACTTCCTCGTCGAACAGGGCGCACCGGCGCTGAAGATCGCCTCCTTCGAGCTGACGGACCTCCCGCTGATCGCCCACGCCGCATCGTCGGGCCTCCCGCTCGTCATGTCGACCGGGATGGCGACCGTGGAGGAGATCGACGATGCGGTGTCGGTGGCCCGCAACGCCGGTGCCGGCGGTGTGGCCCTGCTCCGCTGCAACAGCGCCTATCCCTCGCCACCGGCCGACATGGACCTTCGTTCGATCGTCGACCTGGCAAGCAGGTGGGAGGTCCCGGTTGGTCTGTCCGATCACACCCTCGACGACACCAGCGCTGTCGTCGCCGTCGCCCTCGGGGCGAGCATCGTCGAGAAGCACTTCATGCTCGACCGAGGCCACGGCGGTCCCGACAGCAGCTTCTCGCTCGAACCCGACGAGCTCACCCGTCTCGTCGCGTCGGTGCGGACCGCCGAGGCGGCCCTGGGGTCGGTTCGCTACGGACCGTCCGCGTCGGACCGGGCCAGCCTCGCGTTTCGCCGCTCGCTCTACGTCGTGGCGCCGCTCGCCGCCGGCCAGGTCGTCGGATCGACCGACGTCCGCTCGCTCCGTCCGGCCGGCGGGCTCGAACCCCGGCATCTCCCCGACGTCATCGGGCGAGTCGCCACACGCGACCTCGGGGTGGGACACCCGCTCTCGTGGGACGACGTCAGCTGACCAACCACTTCGACAGGTGGTCGAGGGCGGCCGCTTCGTCAGCGCTCTCGCGCACGGTGTCCCCGAACTCGACTCGGGCAGTGGGACGCAGCTCAGCAAAGCGGGGGAACCACAGCACGAGGGTCGGTAGGCCGGCCCGGAGCGCCTCGTACGCGGGCGTCGACGGGAAGTCCGTGACGACCCGCGACACCTGCCCGAGCAGCCACGGGAGCGGCTGGGTCACGTAGTCGACGTTGCGGACGGCGTCGATGGCGTCCACGATCGGGTCGTCCACATGGTCGCCACTCGGCAGGCCCTTCCAGATGAAGCGGATGTCGGGCCGGGCGCTCATCCAGTCGAGAAGGCCGAGGTGCCACCGGTGGTACCACGAGTCGTCGAAGTAGATCGACGGACGCACGGCGGTGTCGCCCATCAACACCCCCGGCACGTAGCAGAGGGGACCGTCCTGACGGCGGGTGCCGACCGCTGATGGTCGGGTCGCCCCCCGGTGCTCGCTGAGCTGCACGCACGGCGCCGGTGTACCGAGGCGACGTGCGGCATCGGGGATGTCCTCGACGAGGGTGGCGTCGCTCGCCAGGAACCGATCGAAGTTCGCGAACTCGCTCACGAACCAACCGTCGTACGAGAAGAGATGGTCGCCGTGCTGGGCGAGCGTCCGGTCGATACCCAGACGCCCGGCGGCGAGCAACGCCGCGAACTCCTCGATCGAGCTTGGGTTCGCCGCGACGACGGAGTCGATCCCGAGGCGCTCGAGGTCGGGGGTCAGGCTCGCTGCGGTCGAGGCCACGACCGGAACGATCCGGTGGGCGAACGCCTCGACGCGCGACTGCAGCAGGTCGGACACCCCGGCAATGCCTGCCTGATCGTCGATGTCGTCGAGCAGCGAGCGGACACCTGCGACAGGGGTGGTCGATCCTTGATCGAGGGGCGCGACATCGACGGGCGGGCTCAGATTGCGTCGGCCCCACGGCACCGGCTCGAACACGCGGGTCGTCGGGGACCCTCGCTCGAGCGCGACGACGCGACGGCCGGTCGCTCGCTCCCCTGCCACGACGTGGCGAGCACCGTACCCGCCGCCCCACAGCATCAGGGTCGAGCCGGCCACGGGCCCGGGCCGCCAGTGGGCGATGTCGAAGTGCCGGAGGAGCCCGGTCCGCGCTGCCAAGCTCGCCCTCATCCGGTCGCGGAACACCGGCCCCGGGACGGCGGCCGACGCTGTCGGGTCCACGTGGCGGATCATCAACGGGATCCCCCGCGCCGCGGCGACGAGCGGGATGATGGCGCTCCACAACGGCTGGTCGCCGAGTCTCGGCCAGAACTGGAGATGTCCATCGTGGAGCGGGTCGAAAGGTGCCGCTCCCGACGGGACGACCAGCTCGATGCCATCGGGCCCGAGTCGGTCGATGGCCGCCGCAGCGAGGCGGGCGCCGATGATGACCGAGTCGATCACCGGTTTGAGCTTCTGTGCGCTCGCCACGGCGGCGCCGGCCGCCTCCAGTGCGTCGTCGAGGCGGCGGAACCAGTCGAGCTGCCATCGCACGTAGTCCTCGTCGGGCCCGAGCACATCGGCACGGTCGACGATGTCGTCGACGACCGCATACCGCACGCCGCTGCCGGCGAGCGTGTCGACGGCAGCGGCCGTGACTGCCAGCACAGCGGAAGCGTCGGCTGTGGTCGGAGGCGGGGCGACTGCGATCAGGAGATCGGGACGTGCAGGCATCAGCGGCGTTCGAACACGCCCCAGGTCACACGGTCGAATCCGTCCGCCTC
>CALMLJ010000185.1 GCA_937868025.1 uncultured Acidimicrobiaceae bacterium | reverse complement strand
GAGGCGGACGGATTCGACCGTGTGACCTGGGGCGTGTTCGAACGCCGCTGATGCCCGCACGTCCCGACCTCCTGATCGCAGTCGCCCCGCCTCCCACTCCACCCGACGCTTCCGCGGTGCTGGCGGTCACGGCAGCGGCCGTCGCCACGCTCGCCGACGTCGGCGTCCGCTACGCGGTCGTCGACGACGTCATCGACCGCGCCGACGTGCTCGGAGCCGACGAGGAGTACGTGCGATGGCAGCTGGACTGGTTCGGCCGCCTCGACGACACGATCGGTGCGGCCGGCGCCGCCGTGGCGAGCGCCCAGAAGCTCAAACCGGTGATCGACTCCGTCATCATCGCCGCCCGCCTCGCCGCAGCGGCCATCGACCGACTCGGACCGGACGGCATCGAGCTGGTCGTCCCGTCGGGGGCTGCACCACTCGACCCGCTCCACGATGGACATCTCCAGTTCTGGCCGAGGCTCGGCGACCTGCCGTTGTGGAGCTCCATCGTCCCGCTCGTCGCCGCAGCGCGAGGGATCCCGTTGGTGATCCGCCAGGTGGACCCGACAACGCCGGCCGCCGTCCCGGCGCCGGTGTTCCGCGACCGGATGAGGGCGAGCTTGGCAGCGCGGACCGGGCTGCTCCGGCACTTCGACATCGCCCACTGGCGGCCCCGGCCCGTGGCCGGCTCGACCCTGATGCTGTGGAGCGGCGGGTACGGCGCACGTCACCTCGTGGCGGTGGAGCGCGCGTCCGGGCGCCGCGTCGTCGCGCTCGAGCGAGGGGCCCCGACGACCCGCGTGTTCGAGCCGGTGCCGTGGGGCCGACGAAATCTGAGCTCACCCGTCGATGTCGCGCCCCTCGGTCGAGGATCGTCCACGGCGGCCGCTGGTGTCCGGTCGCTGCTCGACGACATCGACGACCGGGCGGGCGTCGCCGGGGTGTCCGACCTGCTGCAGTCGCGTGTCGAGGCGTTCGCTCACCGGATCGTTCCGGTCGTGGCCTCGGCCGCAGCGAGCCTGGCCCCCGACCTCGAGCGCCTCGGAATCGACTCCGTCGTCGCTGCGAACCCGAGCTCGATCGAGGAGTTCGCGGCGCTGCTTGCCGCCGGGCGCCTGGGCATCGACCGGACCCTCGCCCAGCACGGCGACCATCTCTTCTCCTACGACGGTTGGTTCGTGAGCGAGTTCGCGAACTTCGACCGGTTCCTGGCGAGTGACGCCACCCTCGTCGGGGACATCCCGGCCGCCGCACGCCGCCTCGGTGCACTGGCGCCGAGCGTCCGGCCGAGTGAGCACCGGGGAGCAACTCGACCACCAGCGGTCGGCGCCCACCGTCAAGACGGTCCCGTTTGCTACGTGCCGGGGGTGTTGATGGGAGACACTGCCGTGCGCCCGTCGATCTACTTCGACGACTCGTGGTACCACCGATGGCACCTCGGGCTCCTCGACTGGATGCGCTCCCGGCCCGACGTCCGCTTTATCTGGAAGGGCCTGCCGAGTGGCGACCATGTGGACGACCCGATCGTGGACGCCATCGACGCCGTCCGCAACGTCGACTACGTGACCCAGCCGCTCCCGTGGCTGCTCGGGCAGGTGTCGCGGGTCGTCACGGACTTCCCGTCGACGCCCGCGTACGAGGCGCTCCGGGCCGGCCTACCGACCCTCGTGCTGTGGTTCCCCCGCTTTGCTGAGCTGCGTCCCACTGCCCGAGTCGAGTTCGGGGACACCGTGCGCGAGAGCGCTGACGAAGCGGCCGCCCTCGACCACCTGTCGAAGTGGTTGGTCAGCTGACGTCGTCCCACGAGAGCGGGTGTCCCACCCCGAGGTCGCGTGTGGCGACTCGCCCGATGACGTCGGGGAGATGCCGGGGTTCGAGCCCGCCGGCCGGACGGAGCGAGCGGACGTCGGTCGATCCGACGACCTGGCCGGCGGCGAGCGGCGCCACGACGTAGAGCGAGCGGCGAAACGCGAGGCTGGCCCGGTCCGACGCGGACGGTCCGTAGCGAACCGACCCCAGGGCCGCCTCGGCGGTCCGCACCGACGCGACGAGACGGGTGAGCTCGTCGGGTTCGAGCGAGAAGCTGCTGTCGGGACCGCCGTGGCCTCGGTCGAGCATGAAGTGCTTCTCGACGATGCTCGCCCCGAGGGCGACGGCGACGACAGCGCTGGTGTCGTCGAGGGTGTGATCGGACAGACCAACCGGGACCTCCCACCTGCTTGCCAGGTCGACGATCGAACGAAGGTCCATGTCGGCCGGTGGCGAGGGATAGGCGCTGTTGCAGCGGAGCAGGGCCACACCGCCGGCACCGGCGTTGCGGGCCACCGACACCGCATCGTCGATCTCCTCCACGGTCGCCATCCCGGTCGACATGACGAGCGGGAGGCCCGACGATGCGGCGTGGGCGATCAGCGGGAGGTCCGTCAGCTCGAAGGAGGCGATCTTCAGCGCCGGTGCGCCCTGTTCGACGAGGAAGTCGACCGACGCCGGGTCGAATGGGCTCGAGAACAGGGTGATGCCCTCCGACGCAGCCACTGCGGCGATCTCGGGGTACCACTCCCACGGCATCGCCGCTTCTCGGTAGAGGTCGTGCAACCGGCGCCCCGACCACGGGTTGCCGGCTCCGACGACGAACCGAGGGAGGTCGACATCGAGTGTCATCGAGTCGGCGGTGAAGGTCTGCAGCTTCACGGCGTCTGCGCCGGCCGCCGCCGCGACGCGGACCATCTCGAGAACGCGGGGAAGGTCGCCGCCGTGGTTGGCGGAGACCTCGGCGATGACGAACGTCGGTTGCCCGGTGCCGACCAGACGGCCGGCGATCTCGATGGTGGTCATGTCGTGCCTGCTCTGGAGCGGAAGCGGAGCGCCCCGTCCATCGGATCCATCGGCTCGAAACCGGCAAGATCGAGCGCCCGAACCGACGCACGGTTGTCGGGCTTGACCAACGCAATCACCTCGCCGGCGGGGTGACGCCGGAAATGCTGTCGGCACGCCGCCACGAGCAGGGGAGCGGCGAGCCCACGCCCCCGGTGCGCGGGGCCGACCAGATAGCCCAGCGTCGTCGGCGTGCCCTCGAATCGCGCCTGCCCGACGGGGACGCCGTCGGACTCGACGATGAGGAAGTCGCTCTCGGGATCGGCGAGCCGCCGACCGAACCACTCCTCGTGTCGGTGTCGGGGAACGCTCGCCGAGTCGAAGGACTGGCGGCGCACATCGGGGTCGTTCGACCACTCCCACGTCAGATCCAGGTCCTCGGCAGTCGCCGGGCGGACGTCGAGGAGGAACGAGCGCATGGCCGCCACGACGCGCGCCGCGCCGCGCCCGTCGACCAGTCGCCGGGCGACCCGGGTCATCGTGGCGCGGCGGTCCGGATCATCGAGCAGCGCCAGCGCCGAGTCCACGGCGTCGTCCGCACCGGCCGTCAGGGCGGCGCCAGTGTCGTCGAGTCGTCGAGCGACCGGCTCCTGGTTCTCGGCGACGGCGAGGAGGACGGCCGGCACGCCGACTCGGCACAACTCGTACGCGGTGACCCCGGCCGCGGCGACGGCGACGTCCGCTGACGCCATCGTCGCCACGACATCGTCGACACCTCGCAGCCACACCACGTCGGCGCCGGCTGCGGTCAGTCCGGCTGCGATGCCCTCGAACGTCCCCGTGGTCGACGACGAGGGGGCCCCGCCGGGAGCGAGGAGCACTCGCCGGCCCAGTGAGGGTCGATCGGGTGGTTCGGCGGCGAACTCCGTGCGGAGCAGGAGATAGCGGGGGCCGAGCAGGTCGCCACGGTCGGCCCCGATGTTGTGGTCCAGCACCAGGTCGGCGTCGTAGGCGCCCAGTGATCCGTGGTCGTCGATCACGAGCACGTGGTTGTGATCGGCCCGGGCGCGTCGTTGGACCGCCAGGTCGTTGCCGTAGCCGTCGAGGACACACCAGTCGGAACGCGCCGCTCCGTCGAACGTCGCGCCGATCGTCTCGAACCGCCGCCGCCAGGTCTCGTCGATGCCGGGGGCGTCGACGTCGACTGCGCCACCGGCTCGGGCCCACGCCGTCGCGAGGGCAAGGCTGCGAGAAAGATGTCCGAACCCGGCGAGCGCGTCCGGCCGGAACAGCGCGCGGGGAGGAGCCATCATTCGGGACTGTATCCCGAGTGGCCACTCATGCGCGCGGTGTCGACTAAACATTCGTCTTCATGCTCGGACGAATCGCGCGATGTGGGTTGGCCGGCGGCGCCGTGGCCGCCTCGGTCGCCTGGAGCCTGACGATCCCGCTCATGGCGTCACCTGACGAGCCGGCCCAGACCTTCGCCGTTTCGGCCGCGGCCGACGGCCAGTTCAGGACACCGTTCGTCGAGATCCCCGATCTCGGCAGGCAGAGCGTGGTGAACGTCCCTCGACGGCTCGCGCAGTACGACCGGTACGCCGACTGCATGATGATCGATCCGACACGCGACGCCTCGTGCCAGTACCTCCAACCGCTCGCCGAGACCCCCGAGGTGGAGGTCCGGACCCAGTTCGGTCGCTACCCACCGACGTACTACCTCCTCGTCGGCCTGCCGTCGCGGGCAATCGACGGCACCACATCGCCGCGCACGATGCGCACGGTCTCCGCGCTGCTCGTCGGCGCGGTGTTCGGGCTCGGCCTCTGGTTGCTCGCGAGATATCACCGGTCGGCGTACGCCGTGCCGGCTGCCGCCGTCGCCCTGACCCCGGCGGTCCTGGCGCTGGGCGGAACCGTGAACGCGTCCTCGTTCGAGGTGGCCACCGCGTTTGCCGCGTGGTGCGGCGTGGCTTGCCTGGCCTCGCGTGACGACCTCCCCCGACCGTTGTGCTGGTGGACCACCGTGTCGCTCTCGTTGCTCATCGTGAGCCGTCCGGTCTCGCCGCTGTGGGCAGCGATCATCCTCGTCGTGCTCATGGTGCATCGCGGCCGTGACCTCGTCCGCGAACGCTCGATCCGATGGTGCCTCGCCCCGTTGGCGGTCGCCGGTGCCGGCTGGG
>CALMLJ010000184.1 GCA_937868025.1 uncultured Acidimicrobiaceae bacterium | reverse complement strand
TCGAGCGCATCACCGGGGCGGCGCAACGCGAGATCATTCCCGACGCGCTGGTTCGAGCTGCCGACCAGGTGCACCTCGTCGACCAAACGCCCGAGGCCCTGCGACGCCGTATGGCCCACGGCAACATCTACGCACCCGAACGCGCCGAGGCGGCGTTGGCGAACTACTTCCGCGCCGGCAACCTCGGAGCACTTCGTGAGCTCGCACTCATGTGGGTCGCCGACCAGGTCGACGAGGGCCTGCAGGCGTATCGGGAGCGCCATGGCATCTCGGAGGGTTGGGAGACCCGCGAACGGATCGTCGTGGCGATCACGGGCGCCCCGACCGGCGACGATGTGATCCGGCGGGCGGCGCGGATCGCGAGCCGCCTACGCGGCGAACTGGTCGGCGTCCGCGTCCGGCCGACCGACGGCCTCAGCGCCGCTGACAGTCCGACCCTGGAGCACCAGAAGCAACTGCTCGCCGCGCTGGGAGCCCGCTTCCGCGAGGTCGCCTCCGGTGACATCGCCGGCGCACTCGTCGACGTCGCGAGGTCGGAGAACGCGACCCAGATCGTCCTCGGTTCGTCGCACCGGTCGCGATGGGCCGAGCTGACCGGTGGGTCGGTCATCAACGACGTGACTCGCCGGTCCGGAACGATCGACGTCCACGTCATCTCGACCGTCGCGGCGGACGTGTCGGTGCCGTCGACTCGGCGGGTCCGCCCGCCGGCCACCGTCGCGCTCAGCCGACGTCGACGTGGTATCGCCTGGGCCGGAGCGGTCCTCGTGCCGGTGATCATCACCGCGTTGCTCCTGGTCGCCGACGACCACCTCGGCTTCGCGAGCGACCTCCTCGTCTATCTCAGCGGGAGCGTGGTGATCGCGACCGTCGGCGGGTTCCCTCCCGCCATCGTCAGCGCGGTGTTCTCGAGTTTCCTCCTGAACTGGTACTTCACCCAGCCGCTGCGCACGCTGACCATCGCCGAGCCGGAGAGCCTGTTCGCGCTCGTGGTGTTCGTGCTCGTGGCGGGCATCGTCGGCTCGCTGGTGTCGCGGGCGGCGAAGCGTTCGGCCGAGGCTGCCCGTTCCCGAAGCGATGCCGAGTCGCTCGCGGCGATGGCCGCCTTGACGAGCACCGTCGACGACCCGCTCCCGCAGATGGTGTCGCAGGTGCGCGCGGCGCTCGGTGCGGCGGGTGCCGCGGTTCGGTCACGTCGCGACGACGCCGACGCCTGGGGCGTCATCGTCTCCGACGGGGTTTGCGACGACGGCGAGCCGACCATCGCCGCACCGATCGATGAGCGCACCGAGCTGGCTTTGTACGGCGAGGGCTTCGGGGCCGCTGATTCCAGCGTGCTCACGGCGTTCTCGTCGCAGATCACGACGGTGCTCGACCAGGAACGCCTCCGTCGCGAAGCAGCGGCCGCCGAACAGCTCACCGAGGTCAACGAGCTCCGCGCCGCGCTGCTCGCCGCCGTGTCCCACGACCTGCGCACTCCGTTGGCAGCGATCAAGGCCTCGGTGTCGTCGTTGCGTCAGGAGGACATCGAGTGGCCCGAGGAGGTGCGAATCGAGTTCCTCGCGACGATCGAGGGGCAGACCGACCGGCTCGCGGACCTCGTGTCGAACCTCCTGGGGATGAGCAGGATCCAGTCGGGCGCTGTCCAGCTCTCCCGCCGCGCCGTCGGGGTCGAAGAAGTGGTCAGCGCGGCCGTCGCAGGTCTCGACCTGCGGGGTGTCGACGTGCAGGTCGAGTTCGACGCCGACCTTCCGCTGTGGGACGTCGACCCGGCGCTCGCCGAACGAGTGGTGGCCAACCTGGTCGACAACGCGGTGAAGTGGTCGCCGCCCGGTGTGCCGGTCCGCATCGAGGCGTCCGCTGCCGGCGACACCGTGACGCTCTCGGTGATCGATCATGGTCCGGGGATCGCTCCCGAGCGACGGGCCGACGTGTTCGAACCGTTCCAGCGGCTGGGCGACGGCACGGTCGGGGGCACGGGCCTCGGGCTCGCCGTGGCGCTCGGGCTCACGAACGTGCTCGGCGGAGGCCTCGTCATCGAGGAGACTCCAGGAGGTGGGACGACCATGGTGCTGACACTGGACGCTGCAACGCAGGAGGGGCCGGATGGTGCTGACGCCGGCGGGTCGACGTGAGTGAGATGCGACGCGAGTCAGGCCGTGTCCTCGTCGTCGATGACGAGGGCCCGATGCGCCGCGCCTTGGAGATCAACCTGTCCACCCGGGGGTTCGAGGTGCTGTTGGCGCCGACGGGGGAGGAAGCGTTGCGTATGGCCGCCGCGGATCACCCCGACGTGGTGCTCCTCGACCTCGGGTTGCCGGGGATCAGCGGCCTCGACGTGATCGACGGACTCCGTGGCTGGTCGAAGGTGCCGATCATCGTGGTGTCGGCGCGGGAGGCGGAGAGCGAGAAGGTCCGGGCGCTCGACGCCGGTGCCGACGACTACGTCACCAAGCCGTTCGGGATGGACGAGTTGCTGGCGCGGCTTCGTGCCGCGCTCCGGCGAGCGGCCCCGTCGGCTGCCGAGGAAGCCGTCGTGACTGCCGGCGCGATCGCGATCGACCTGGCGGACAAACGGGTGAGTGTCGGTGGTGCCGAGGTGCACCTCACGCCCACCGAGTGGCGGCTGTTGGAGGTCTTGGTGCGCAATCGCGGCCGCCTGGTGTCCCAGCAGCAGCTGCTCGGCGACGTGTGGGGTCCGGCGTACCACGACGAGACGAACTATCTCCGGGTCTACGTGGCCAACCTCCGTCGCAAGCTCGAGGCGACCCCGTCCCAGCCCGATCATCTCATCACCGAGCCGGGGATGGGCTACCGATTCATCGCTGACTGAGCGGCGTCGCGGTCGTCAGTTCTGGAGGTAGGAGGCGAGTTGCCGCGACGACACGTCAGTGTGATTCGCGATCGTGACCGAGCGGGGGTGAGAACACCTGCACGGTCGTCACCGGGACGAGGTCGGGGTTGGCGAGACTGTGTCGGTGCGTGATGCCGATCTCGGTGCGGTCGCCGCCGATCAGGTGGCGGAGCCGTGATCGCCGCTGGGCGTCGTCGTCGAGGCCGAACTCGATCAGGTGCCCGTCGGTGACCGCGATGACGCCGATCGATCCGTCGTGATCGTGGGGTTCGATGGCGGTCTGGGGCCCCACGGTGACGATCCACGCGTCGTAGGCGGCGGTGGCGATCACCCGATGCCTGTGGACCTCGCCGCGGGCGGGCTGCTCGGTTGGTGTGCCGACGACGGCGGCGAGCCCGAGGGCGATCGACTCGATGGCGTCGATACCGATGGGCCGGTCGGCCCGATCGCTGCTCGGGTGCAGTTCCCTGGCCGTTGCCAGGCCCGGAATCGCGTCGTCATGTGGCATACGGTCACCGTATTGTGGAATACCCGACCAAACAAGTCGTAATTAGGACGAAGGGCGGTCCGTCTGGGTCGGAGGTGCCCGGGACCATGGCAGACTCGGTGCTGCGTGAACGCGAGGAACGGCCCCGAGACCGAGCCGGAACCGGCCCGAACCGGCTCCCAGTCCATCGAACGCGCCCTGTCGGTACTGGGGTTCTTCGTCGAGGAACCCTCCTTGAGCGTCACCGAGATCAGCCGACGGCTCGGCCTCAGCGTGTCCACGGCGCACCGCATCACCCGAGCGCTCGTCCGGGCGGGCTACCTCGACCAGGACACGGTGACCGAGCGCTACCGCCTGGGACGCATGGTGGCGGTGCTGGGTCGTGCCGCAACCGACAGCCTCAACCTGGCCGACGCGCAGGCCGTGCTCGACACTGCCGCCGCGGAGTGCGGCGAGTCCGTCAGTCTCGGCGTCATCGACGACCGGGACGTTCTGATCCTCGCCACCGCCGAGTCGAGTCAGCCGCTCCGTTTCGACCGGGCCACCGGAAGCCGTACCCCGGTGCACGCGTCGGCCATCGGCAAGGCGATCCTTGCCTTCGCACCGCGCGACCGGTGGCGTCGCCCCTCGACCACCCTTCCGGCCTTCACCGAGCGGACGATCGTCGCTGGTGCCGACCTCGAAGGGCAGCTCGAACAGGTCCGCTCCAACGGCGTCGCGCTCAACCTCGAGGAGCGGTACGTCGGCGTGTGCGCCGTCGCCGCTCCGGTGCTCGACGCTGGCGGCGTCGCCCGTGCCGGCGTCGGCTTCCAAGTGCCGCTGGCCCGCTTCGGGGCCGATCGGCAACGAGAGCTGTCGGACCGCGTCGTTGCCCTCGCGGCCGAGCTCGCCGAAGCGCTTCCGCTCGATCGGCTCTGACCACGCTCTGACTCGGCTCGTTCCGGGGAGGATCAGCCGTTCCGCACGTGCTGTTCTCCGCCACGCTCGATGACCACCGCGTCGCCGATCTGCGCTGCGACAGGAACGCTCGTCGTGGTGGTCACCCGGTCCGAGCGAAGAACGTGGCGCTCGGCACTCGGGGCCGAGTCGGCTCCGCAGCCGGCGGCCAACGCGCCGGCGGCGATGGCAAGGGACAACATGACAATCTGGCCGCGATGATTCCGCAGCCCGTTCAACCTGGACACGCTCACTCCTGAAAAGCCGTAGAGGAGTGGGCGTCCATGCCCACTGCGACCCGCCGAACGTGCCGCACGAGAGGTATCGGTCGAACTATCCGGGGGCTGTACAAATCGAAACCGAATCTGGTTCGTCCGACCCAGTCGGCCGCGCTCCGGCCATTCGAAAACCACAGAAGCCCCCGATCGCTCGGGGGCTTCGCTGGTGGTCGGGACCGGCGTCGATCCGGTGACCTACCGCTTTTCAGGCGGTCGCTCTG
>CALMLJ010000183.1 GCA_937868025.1 uncultured Acidimicrobiaceae bacterium | reverse complement strand
AGCGCGGCGGCGACGCCGAGGTGGTGATCGGCCAGGACTTCGCGATCGGCTACCGCGGCACCACCGGCGACGAGGTGAACCTGTATCTCGAAGAGAGCTTCACCTTCAAGATCAGCTCGCCCGAGGCCGCCGTCGCCCTCACCTACCCCGCGTAACCCTCGCGGGACAGAACGGGTACGAGCCGGGGGCCGGTATCCTGGCCTCGACCATGTCGACGACCTCGATCCTGCGAGCGCTCAGCGCGCTGGCGCCGGCGCCGACCCGTCCCCAGGCGCTCGACGCTGCCGACATGATGTGGTTGGGCATGACCCCCAATCGCTCCGGCATGCGAAACGATCCCTTCGTGCTGCAGGTGGGCAACGGCGAGATCCAGATGACCCTCCCGGCCATCGACGTCGTCGGCGTGGACGGCACGATTATCGGCGCGACCGATCAGCTCATCGGCGACACCAAGGCCCGCGCAACACTCAACGGGCAGACCAACCTGCCCGTCTCGTGGATCACGGCCGTCGGATGGGCGAGCGACGCCCAGGCGGGCGACGCCCCGTTCGTCACCCCCGTGCTGCACACCTGGGCCGTCGCCAGCCGGCGGGGGTTCGAGCTCGGCAACCTGATCGGCGCGCTCGACCCGTCCTGGACGTTGCGTCGGGTCAGCGACTGGTACCTCGTGCCGCCCGTGGCCGACGAACGCCTCGGGGCGGCGTTGGCGGACGCGATCCCGTGGTGCGGTGTCGTCGGATACCCCGTCGCCGGCGACCGGCAGCTGGCGTCGTCGCCGTCATTGCAGGGGTGGCTGCGCGATCTCGCCGGCGCCACCGGTTGGCGGATCACGACGACCACGGGCCGACACCCACAGGCCGTCGCCACGGCGATGACCCAATCAGGACATGTCTCGCCCGGTGACGTCACGATCTGCGTCGGGTTCGCGCTCCTCCCGACCTGGGAGCGACACACGACCGGGTCGTCGGCGGCACTCACAGCGTGGTCCGAACGCTCCGGCATCGACGACACGGCGTTCGCCGCGCTCGTGTCGCCGCCCGAGGACCGGGCCGCCACGGTCGCCCCGGCCGTCGCCGACGACGACGCCGAGGAGCTGACGAGCCACGTGCAACTGACGGCAGCCCAACGCGCCGTCGCCCGGTCGGCACGGACAGCGCCGGTGACGGTGGTGTCGGGCGCGCCCGGCACCGGCAAGACCCACACGATCGCCGCCATCTGCGCCGACGCGGTCGCGCGAGGCGAGTCGGTCCTGGTCGGAACCAGGACCCTCGAGGCCGCCTCGGTGGTCGCCGACCTGCTGGCCCGCCAGCCCGGACCGGTTCCGCTGCGGTTCGGGTCTCCGGACTCGCTGCGCGATGCGTTCGCCGAGATCGAACGCCGGCTGGCGAACCAGGACACCGCCGGATCCCGCCTCGCCGACGAGGCGCAGGCCGACTTCGAGACGCTGACCGGCGACATCGTGGACATCCTGGGGACGCTCGCCTCGATCGACGATGCCGCCGGCGGGTCGCCCCGGCTTGCCGCGGCCCGCCAGCGTGTTCCCGGGTGTTTCGCTCCCGGCGCCGACCTCGATCGTGTCGACAGTCTGCTCGACCGTGCGACCAACGCTCCCGGCCTGCTCGGGACGGCCCTCGGGTCGTTGCGCCGCCGGCGTCGCGCCGCCGCCGAACTCGCCGCCCTGGTCGAGGCTCCCTGCACGACCGCGGAGGAACGCAACGTCGTCGCCGCCGCGGCACGACTCGCCCGAGCGCAACGGTCCATCGACGACGCCCCGGCGCTCGCCGAGACGCTGCAGGGAGCGTGGCCGGCATGGGAGGAAGCGGAACAGGCCCGCCGCTACTGGACGGGCAAGGCACTCGACCACCTCATCGTCGGTCGCCTCGGCTCGCCGGCCGCCCGCGCCGCCCTGGGCACGATCAACACGGCGCTGCGGTCGGGCCTCGGCGCCCGACAACGACTCCTGAGCACGATCGAACGACGGGCATTCCGCGACGCTGCGCCGATCTGGCTCGGCACCCTCGGTGAGATCGAGCGGCTGCTGCCACCGACGGCGCGCTGGTTCGACCTCGTCGTGATCGACGAGGCCTCCCAGGTCGACCTGACCCTCGCCGCGCCGGCACTCCTCCGCGGTGCACGGTGCGTCGTGCTGGGCGACCCCCGCCAGCTCCGGCACGTCTCGTTCGTGGGCGACGATGCGATGCAGGACGCATTCGCCGACGAGGGACTCACCGGTGAGCTCGGTCGCCTCGACGTGCGCCGCAACAGCCTGTTCGATATCGCCGCCGGGGTTGCGCCCGTGAACTGGCTCGACGAGCACCACCGATCACTCCCCCACCTCGTCCAGTTCTCGCTCGACGAGTTCTACGACCGCAACGTGGCGATCGCGACGCGGTTCCCGACGACGGAGTGCCGCGACTGCATCGAGGTGGTGTCACCCCGGGCGGCCGACCCCCGCCACGCCGACCCCGTTCGGGCGGTGGTGCAGCGGTTGCGTGAACTCCAGCGGGCAGGCGCGGACAACGTCGGTGTGGTCACACCCCTGCGAGAGCTCGCTGACCGCTTGCAGGAGGCGGTGCTGGCGGAGCTCGGGCCCGACGCCATTTCGGCGATGCACCTGATGGTCACCACCGTGCACGGGTTCCAGGGAGCCGAACGCCGCCACATGATCGTCGTCCCCGGCATCGACGCCGACAGTCCGGCGGGCCGGCGGCGGTTCGTCGAGGATCGCAACCTCTTCAACGTGATGGTGTCTCGTGCTCGCCAACGAATGGACGTCGTCACCGACGTCGAGCCGGACGACCGTACGATGCTCGGCCGATTCGTCCAGTGGTCACATCGGCCCCCGCCGCCGGCACCGTCCGACACCCCTGCCGACGGGCCGGCCCTCCGCCTCGGCAAGGCCTTCGGCGATGCCGGCGTCGAGGTCCGTTACCACTACCCCGTGGGCCGTCACCACGTCGACGTCGTGGTGCGGGTCGGCGAACGTGTGCTCGGGGTGGTGTGCGGCGTGCACCCCGACGGGCCCGACGCCCACATCGATCGCCACCTCGCGCTGCGTCACACCGGCTGGCGCCTGGTCGATCTCGTGCCGGCGCTCGACGACGCCGCGATGGCGGCGCAGGCGATCGAGATCGCCGGCGACCTCCGCGCCTGACGCGCACCGCGCACCACTCCGTGCCGCCTGGCCCGATCAGTCGGTGGGCGCCCAGGTGGTCGGCACGAAGAACTCCTGCGCTGCGTTCACCGCGCCCGAGCCGGGGTACACGGCGACGCCGTAGTTGGGGTTCGACCCGGCGGCACTCGCGTTGACCTCGAGCGATGCGGTGAAGCTGCCGTCGGCGTTGATCAGAATGTACGGCAGCGCCGCTCCCTGAGCGGCGAACTGCGCCTGTGGGAGCGCCCACTGCTGGGTGATCACGGTTCGGGAGGACGACGGGGCGGCCGCGGAGCCGAGCGACGGCTGCCACACGTCCGCGAACTTGCCGAACGTCACGTACACGCCCGACGGCTGCCCGCTGAGCGGGGGTCGGGTGCCGTTCGCCGACGGCAGGAAGCCGACGCCCTTCACGGTGATCGTCTCACCGGCGACGAGATCGGCCGTCTTCGACACCGTGACCTTCGGGGCGAACGTCGCCCGCACCAGGATCTCCTGGCCGGCGTTGACGGCACCCGACCCCGGGTACACGGCGAACGCGTAGGCGTTGGTGCCGGTCGCGCTCGGCGCGACGTCGAGGGTGGTCGAGAAGGTGCCGTCGGCGTTCAGCGCGATGTAGGGCAGCTGACCGCCCTGGTTGGTGAACGACGGCTCGGGCAACGCCCACTTCTGGGTGATGATCTGCCGCGTCGACGACGGGGCGGTCGCCGAGCCGAGCGACGGCTGCCACACGTCGGCGAACTTGCCGAAGGTGACGTACACGCCGGACTTCTGTCCGCTCAGTGGGGGGCGGCCGCCGATGTTGGCGTTGGGGTCGAATCCCGAGCCGGTGATGGTGACCGTCTCACCGTCGGGGTTCAGCCCGGCGGTCTTGCTGACGGTCACCTCCGGGCCCCACACGACGGGCGACGTGGTCGTCGTCGTGGCCTCGGTCGTCGTGGTGGCCTCGGTCGTCGTGGTCGTCGTCGCGGGGGTCTCGGCGCCGGGGTCGGGGAAGCAACCGACCAGCACCGAGACCAGGGCGACCACTCCACCGCCGGCGAGCGCGCGTTGGCGCCACGACCGATGCGAGCCAGCGACCGTTTCGTTGTGAACCTTCATGTCATCTCCCTCTCCATCGGGCGGCCCAGCCGACCGCCGCTTGGTGTAAGGGTAGACTAACATTCAATGTTGTCGAACACTACCGCCAGAAGGATGGAGCTCCGAACGAGCGGCAGTCGACGTCAGCGCATCACTCGGACTGGCAGGGTCCGCGGTCCCCGGACCTGGCCGCCGGACCACCGCACGGCCGACGGGTCGGCCAGCTCGAACGACGGAAACGCCTCGAGCCACACCTCGAGTGCGACACGAAGCTCCATCCGTGCCAGGTGCGAGCCGGCGCACCGGTGGATGCCGAGACCGAACGCGGCGTGGCGGTTGACCTCACGGTCGATGAGCACCTCGTCGGCCCGATCGAACGCCTCGGGGTCACGGTTCGCAGCCGGGAACGGAAGGAGCACGAAGTCGTTGGCCTTCATCGGGCAACCGGCGAAGTCCATGTCCTCACGGACCAGCCGGGCCATGGTCACCGGTGCGTAGGCCCGCAGGAATTCCTCGATGGCCGTCGGCAGCAGCTCGGGCTCCGCAACGAGGCGCTCGCGGTCGGCGGGGTGCCCGGCGAGGTGCCACAGCGACGCGCCGATCGCGCTCCACGTCGTGTCGATGCCGGCGATGAGGAGCAGCGCGACGGTGCGAGCGACGTGGAACACGTCGAGCGGCTCGCCGTCCATCTCCGACGTGAGCAGGTAGCTGATCAGATCGTCACGCGGTCGGTCGAGGTGGTCGTGGATCTGTGCCTGGAGGTACTCGAAGAGCTCGCCCATGCCGAGGGCGCGCTCCTCCATCGGCTTGTCGACGCCTTCGAGCACGTGGTTCACGAACCCACGGAAGCGGTCGCCGTCGGACTCGGGCAGGCCGAGCATCGTGGCGATCACCCGCACGGGGATGTGCTGGGAGTAGCCGACCGCGGCGTCCACCACGTCGAGGCCGCCGTCGAGGTCTGCCTGCAGCGAGGCCACCAACTCCTCGCAGTAGGCGCGGGTCGACACTTCGAGACGATCGACGGACTGCGGCGCGAACGCCGGCAGGAGGACCCGTCGCGCCCCCTTGTGGAACGGTGGGTCGGACGAGATGGGCGGGGCGATCCCCTGGGGCGCGAGCTCGAGGGGCGCCCGGAACTCGCTCATGATGACGCTGCGGGACGTGAACCGGTCGGTGTCGTACGCGATGGCAGCGATGTCCTCGTGGCGGGTCGGCAGCCACGCGCCGTTGTACCGCTCGGTGTGGGCGACGGGGCACGTCGTACGCAGCTCGTCCCAGATGCCGAAGGGATCGGCGACGTAGGCGTCGTCGGTGTGGTCGAAGTCGGTCGCCCAGTCGACGACCGGCTCGTGGCGGCCCATCAGGGCTCCAGTCGGATGGCCAGCTCGGGGCAGTTCTCGACCGCCAGCTCGGCGTCGTGGAGTCGGTCGGGTGGGACCACCCCATCGCCGATGACCACACCGTTGCCGATGTCGTCGGGTTCGAAGAGGTCCTTGGCGATGCTGTAACAGCGGCCGTGGCCCTCGCACCGTTCGTTGTCGATCACGAGTCGCATGAGCGCACGCTACTGCCGCTCCACCGCCCCGGACTGGAGCGCTGAGTTGGCCTCCCCTCGCGCTGGAGCGCCCAGGTGACCGTTTCTGTCACCTCAGCGCTCCAGAACGGCGCCGTGTCACCTCAGCGCTCCAGAACGGCCGCCGGGCCGGCTCAGCCGTTCGTCGTGGTGGTCGTCTCGTCGGCCACCGGCAACCGGCCCTCCTCCGCGTCGCGGCCGATGAAGTCGGCGTTGTCGGCCTCCCGATCGGCCGCCGTGATGGTGTGGCGGCGGATCGTGAGGTCGCCCGACGTACCGACGGCCTCGAGATCGTCGATCGACACCAGCGCCCCGCCACGGAACCGGAGGAGCGACGCCGAAGCCGGCAGGTCGGCGTCGACCAGCAGCGACCCGAGGCCCGTCGCGCCCGTCGACCCGGCCAGCGAGATGAGGGTACCCGAACGCGCCCCGAGCTTGGCCTGGTGCTGGTGTCCGCCGAGGGCGAGCGGCACCATACCGACGACCTTCTGGAGGATCACCGGGTTGTGGATTGCCAGCACGTCGGGATGCTCACGTTCGATCAGCGCGTTGAGCCGAGGCGTCGCGTCGAGCTCGACCTGCTCACGTTCGGCACGGGGAACGTCCTCGGTGGTGGTGA
>CALMLJ010000182.1 GCA_937868025.1 uncultured Acidimicrobiaceae bacterium | reverse complement strand
GGGACATGGCACGATGGTTCCAGTCCCCGTGGCCTTCCGGCCAATCCTCGATCCGGGGAACCCACAGCGACGCCGGGAGCGACCACAAGGTGATGAGTTGCGAGGACTGCCGAGAGGCCATCTCCGACATGGTCGATGACCGGCTGCCGTCGATCGACCCCGTCCTCGAGGAGCACTTGGAAGGCTGCGCCGAGTGCCGCGAGTTTGCCGACATGTCCTACCGCCTGCGCCGGCGCGCCGCGATCGCCGACGCTCCGAACGTGCCCGACCTGTCGAAGGCGGTCGTCCGCAACGTCGGAATCGCCGACCGTGAGCGCCACAGCCCGATTGTGCGGTGGCTCCTCGTGCTCGTCGCGATCCAGATCGTCGTCTTCGCAATTCCCGACTTTCTCGCCACCGCCGCCGAGGCCCATGCGTTGTCCCACCTCGGTGCGTTCAGCCTCGCCTATGCGTTCGGCCTCGTCGTTGTGGCGATCCGCCCGGCGCGGGCCCGCACCATGCTCGGAGTGTCGTTGGTGTTGATCGCAGCACTCATCGCGACCGCGGTCGAGGACATCATCACGGGGCGAACCCTTCTCGTCAGCGAGTCAGTGCACCTCCTCGAGGTGTGCAGCGCCTTCCTCGTGTGGCTGCTCACCCGGCCCGGTCGTGGACTTCGCCAGACGACGGCCGAGCCGGCGGCCAAGGGCGACGGTCAACACGCCGAACCGTCGCTGCGTCTCGTGACCCACCCGGAGCCCTGATCGGTGGGTGCGACTCCGCTGGGAGTGTTCGCCCGAGCCGTCTCCGTCCTGGTGGCCGCCATCGGTTGCGTTGTTGTACTCGCACCTCCGGCGTCGGCCCATGGGCCGACCGGTTCCGGTGCCCCGTCCTCCAACTACCGCGTCACGGTCACCGCGGTGCCGGAGCTCGCTGGCCTCAGCGTCGAGCTGAGCGACGGCGGGACGGAGTTCGTCGTGACCAACCGGTCGGCTGCGGATCTCGTGATCCTCGACTACTCGGGCTCCCCGTACCTGCGAATCGACGACACCGGAGTGTGGGAGAACCGGAACTCCCAGGCGGTCGTGCTGAACAGCCAGATGCTCCCGCCCGAGGTCGAGCCACTCGCGGATCCGACGATCTCTCCCGATTGGCACCGGCTGTCGACAGGACACACAGCGCGGTGGCACGACCACCGTGCTCACTGGATGGATGACGACCCCGCTGCGGTGCGCGCGGCGCCCGACCGGACCCACGTCGTGCAGTCGTGGTCGATCCCGGTCGAGGTCGACGGCCGGGTGGCTCTGATCTCCGGAACGATCGAATGGGTGCCGCCTCCGTTGCTCGGGGGGTGGCTGGTGGTGGTGGCTGCGGTGGCGCTCCTCGTCGTCGTTGCACTGGTGTGGCGAACGCGGCCGGCGTTGGTCGCCTCGACCCTGGTGTTGGGCGCGGTGCTCGTGACCACCATGGTCGGGATCTGGGCGGACAGCTCGGAGCCCACGACGTCCAAGCTCGCGCTCGCCACACTTCCGATCCTCGTGCCCGCCCTGCTGGGCGGGGCGGCGTTCACCTGGGGCGAGCGGGGAACCGAACCGTTGTGGCTTGCCATGTTGGCGGGGCTGCTCGTCGTGGGGAGTGCCGCGATCGGCAGCGGCGCGTGGCTCGCCGAGTCCCAGTTGCCGACCTCGCTCGACGCCGATCTCGCGCGCTGGCTGGTCGCCGGCGCCGTCGGTGTCGGCCTGGGCGTCGGCGGATTCTCGGCGTGGCGACTGATCGCGACCCGAGCGCAGGACCCGATCGCCACTCCGTTGACCTGAGTTTGCCGAGGCGAGCCGGTTCGACGCCCCAACGATGTCGACTATCTGCCGTGGCGATGGAACCGTTGGGTTCATCTCGTCGACCTGGACTTCTGGAACGTGCATGCGGGGCTTTGCCCTCAGCCGCACTCGTGGAAGGACCGTGAAGCGATGTACCCAACCTGGGAGGGATTGGGCGTTCATTCGACGATGTTCGTCGCAGTGATCGCCGCATTTCATGTCATTGCGTCTCACCTCACGGTGGGTGCGGCGTGGTTCAACTTCTACGTCGAACGACGGGCCTATCGGGAGAACCGTCCGGAGCTGTATCAGTACCTTCGCAAGAGCGCGATGGGTCTCCTGGTCTTCTCCTACGTGTGGGGGGCGATGACCGGCGTCGGGATCTGGCAGAGCACCACAGCAGGAAACCCCCGCGGCATCTCGACGCTCATCCACAACTTCGTCCTCTTCTGGGGGTCGGAGTGGTACATGTTCCTGATCGATGTCGTCGGGATCATCGTGTACTACTACACCCTCGAGAAGGTTGATCCGAAGACGCACCTGCGCCTGGCCTTCATCCTCGCGCTCGGCGGAACCGGCACGCTGTCGCTGATCGTCGGCATCCTCGGCTTCAAGCTCTCGCCGGGGAAGTGGCTCGAGAACGGCGAGGTGTTGTCGGGGTTCTACAACCCCACGTTCTGGCCGCAGTACTTCATGCGGTTCGCCCTGATGCAGGCGATTACGGGGGCGTGGGCGATTCTCATGGCATCCCGGTTGCCTCGGGACTTCCCGGAGCGTCGGCACATCATCCGGTGGGCCGGCATCATCGGCCTCGTCGGGCTCGCTGCGGCGCTCCTGATCGGGCGGGTGTGGTACTGGCACAACATCCCCGCCCGCTCCAAGGGGCTCCTCTCGACCAAGGCCTTTCCGGCGGTCACGGTGCAGATCCTCGTGGTCGGTCTCGTCTTCACCGCACTGGGACTGCTCCTCGCCGCATGGAGACCCTCGCGTCACACGCGCGTCAGCGCCATCGGCATGTTCTTCGTCCTGTTCACCACCGTCTTCGGGGCGGAACGCACGCGGGAGATCTTGCGGAAGCCGGACGTGGTCAACGGGTACATCTCGTCGAACCAGCTGGTGTTCAATGGCCTCCCGGCACGAGGAATCGAGAGTGAAGAGGCCCGCCTCGACGAGACCGGAATTCTCGGACATCTCCCGTTCGTCCCGGCGGCCGATGAGATCGACGCCAACGCGCCGAAGGAGTTCCCCTCGCACGAGATAGCGGTGGGGAGACAGATCGCCATCATGGAATGCTCGGGCTGCCACAGCGTGAGTGACCAGACGGTGATCCACGTCGGAGATACGCAGGTGGCGCTGAGGCAACAATCGGCGTTGTTGCGCAAGATCTCCGCAAACGATGCCGCGTCGATTCGTGCGCTGATCGACAATCTCGGCACCTACCCGTTCATGCATGACTTCGTCGGAAATGACGACGAGAAGGACGCATTGGCGGCCTACCTCGAATACATGGTCGATCGACAACAGGGTCCGCCCACGACGTTGCCGCCGACGACGATCGCACCCGCGGGAGGCTCACATGGAGGTTGATGACGCGCTCCGGATGATGCGCGACCCGCTCGGCGCGCCGTTCTACCCGCAGGTGTTCCAGGTGCTGCTCGTGATCACGTGGGTGATCCACATCTTCTTCGTGACCCTCGCGGTCGGCGCAAGCGTGTCGACGATCTGGGGATTCCGGCGAGGTGGGGAGTACGAGCTCCGGCTCGCTCGGTCGACGGCGCGGCTGACACCGAGCGCCGTCGGGCTCGGCATCGTGACCGGGATTGCCCCCCTGTTGTTCCTGCAGACGATCTACGACCCGATCTGGTACGCCAGCAACGCGCTCACCGGGTTCTGGTCGGTGATCTTCATCCTGGTGGTCGCGTCGGGGTACACCTGCGCCTACGTCTTCTATCTGAAGGGTTCGCCCGAGGGTCGTCTGCTGTGGACCTCGGTCGCCGGGCTCGTCCTGCTCCTTCTCGCGGGCTGGATCATGCACGTGCTGGCGAGCGTCTCCATCCGGCCGGAGCAGTGGCGACAGTGGTACGCACCCGACGGGGTCGCGGATACCCGGGGGATCCAGTTCCACGCGGCGAACGCCGGGCGGGTGACGTTCCTGCTTCCGTTGCAGGGGGCGCTGAGCGTTGCGATCGCCGGTCTGGTCTACACGTGGTACCGGTCCAAGCGCGCCGACGCCGATCGTGAGTTCCTCACGTGGGTTGCCGCTCGAGCCCGGCGTGTCGGAATCGTCGCGAGCCTCCTCTACAGCGCAGCGGGAGTGTGGTGGGGACTCACCGAAGGTGCGGAGATGAAGGTCGGCATCGAGGTGACCGTCACGCTCGGGGCGCTCGGCCTGGCGCTCGCGGCATTCTTCGCGCTTCACCGGAATCCGGTGGCCATCGGGCCTCGGGCGATTGCTGCTTGGTTCGGCTCGCTCGCGGTCGTGGCGGTGGTGCGCGAGGTGATCCGATCGTCCGCCCTCGCTCAGTTCGGCTACCGCGTGGCCGACTACCCGTTCCGCGTCGATTGGGGGTCGGTCGCGATGTTCGGGGTGACCTCGGTGGTCGGAGTGTCGATCATCGTGTACCTCGTCCTGGTGCTCTACCAGGCAGGGCTTCGCTCGGCCGACCAGGCCACGATCTCCCTGCGCGTCGACCGATTCGGGCGGGTCGCGACCGGCATGCTCGGAGCCTGGTTCGGCTTCTTCCTCCTCGTCGGCCTCTACGCCGTACTGGTTCTCAAGTGATGCGGATGACATTCGAAAAGGAGGCGCCATGATCCCGCGCCAGTCCACCGCCTTCCTCGCCTTCTCGGTCGTCTCGTGGGCGGCCGCACTGGTCTACGGCTATTCGACGGGCGGCGACCGGCTGGGGCCGGTGCTGCTCGGCTGGTGGGGAGGAGTCGGAGACCATCTGGGCTACGCCGTGCTGATCGGGGCTGCACTGCTGTTCCTGTTGGCGGCCACCGTCACGATCGTGGGCCGTGACGGCACCGACCTGACCGCCGAGGCGCAGGCGCAGTTGGGCGTCGCCGAGGTGACGCCGGTGGAACCGGCATCGGACGCGCTCGTGTACTGGCCATTCGTCACCGCCGTGGGGATGGCTGTGATCGTGGTCGGCGTCGTCGTTGACTACGCGTTGTTCGTGCTGGGGCTGGTCATCGTTCTGGCAGCCGGCCTCGCGTGGGCCGAGTCGAATTCGCGGGAACGGAGTCGCTTGTTGGACGCTCAACCCGCCGAACCGCTTGGGGCCGCTGCGCCGCGGCCGCTGCCGGCCTGGGCCCAGGGGGTTCTGGCCCGGGTCCCGGCGGTGGCGATCACGCTCGGGTTCCTCTCGATCGTCTGGGGGATCTTCAGCAACCACGAAGGTGGGCTCGGCATCGTGGCCGGCGCCAGCGTCATCGCGGCGGGCGCGCTGGCATCGGGGTTCGTGAACGTCGATCCCGAGCGCCCGTCATCGGAGACCTCGACGGCCTGAACCGCCGGTCCCGGTTCGTCACCGACGAACCGGACCGGCGGATCGCTTCGGGTGTTGCTCGTCAGGCGATGCCGTTCGGGCGACTACGCGCTGGCGGGAACGCTGCGGTCGGCCCAGTTCGCGTCGACGACCTGTCTGCCGAACGGCCAGAGCGCCAGCACCCCGATCTTCACTGACTGCACGGCGAACGGGATGCCGATCACCGTGAGGCAGAGGAACACGGCCGACAGCAGCGCCCCGACGAATAGCCCCCACCCGAAGAGCACCAGCCACACCACGTTGAACACCGTCCCGAGGACGGTCGGGCCGTCGTCGGACAGCACCACCGTTCGGCCGAACGGCCACAGGGCGAACCCGGCCAGCTTGAACGCCTGGATTCCGAACGGGATGCCGATCACGGTGAGGCAACACACGATGCCGGACACTGCGAATCCGATCGCCATCCAGATCCCTGAGAACACGAACCAGAGGACATTGCCGAGCGTCTTCACA
>CALMLJ010000181.1 GCA_937868025.1 uncultured Acidimicrobiaceae bacterium | reverse complement strand
ACATCATCGAGCCGACGAGCAGGTCGCCGATCGCGTCGGCGTCGGCGTCGGCGCGAAGCTCGCCGCTCGCGATGCCGGCCTTCACCACGTCGTAGATGCGTCGGCGGCGCGCGGCGGTGAACTGCTGCATGGCCTCCCGAACTTCAGCGTGCTCCTTGGCGGCGCTCACCATCGACGGCATGAGCCGCCCGGTGTCGGTGGTGGGGCACATGTTGTCGTTGAGCGCGTCGATGAGGGCTTTGACGTCGGTACGGAACGACCCGGTGTTGGGCGGCGGTTGGGCGGCTGGTCCGAACGCCTGGCACATCGCGACGATGAGCTCCACCTTCGACGGGAATCGCCGGTAGATCGTCGCCTTCGCGACGCCCGCCCGTGCCGCGACCGCTTCCATGCTCAGCTTCTCGAATCCGCCCTCGGTGATGAGGTCGAGCGCGGCGCCGAGGATGCCTTCGTCGACCCCGGGGTCGCGGGGGCGCCCTCGGGGTCTCGTGATGGCGTCGGTGTTCATGTCCACCAGCTCATCAGATCGTCGCGGGGTCGAGCGACTCGGCCGGCTCGCTCGCGTCGGAGGGAGTCGTGACGGACACGGTGGGGTCGGTCGCCGAATCCTCGGGCTCGTCGCCGATGGTCGGTGCGTGGGACGGCAGGTAGCGGATGACCACGACGGCGCCGACCGCTGCTGCCACGGAGGCGACGATGGCGCCACCGTGGAGCGCTTCGACGAACGCGGCCCGGGCCTGCCCGGCGATTGCCGCGCCTTCGGGACCACCGACCTTTCCGGCGATGGCGAGGGCGCTCCCCAGACCATCACGTGCGCCGTCGATGGCCTTGGCCGGCAGGCCGGCCTCACCCATGAAGTCGGCGATCTTCGTGCCGTAGACCGAGGAGAGGACGCTGCCCACGATGGCGACGCCGAGTGCGCCGCCGACCTGGCGGGTGGTGTCGTTCACGGCGGATCCGACGCCGGCCTTGCCGAGTGGGAGCGATCCCATGATCGACTCGGTCGCCGGTGCCATGACGAGGCCCATGCCGACGGCGAGGAGCATCATGCGCCACACGACCTGGACGTAGGCGCTGTCGACGGCGAGGCCCGTATTGAGGAGCAGAGCGACCGACACGAGGGTGAGGCCGGTGCCGACGACGATCTTGGTCCCGACCTTCTCGACGATCCGCGAGGAGGTGGGTGCGACGACCATCAGGGTCAGCGCCAGCGGCATCATGCGCAGGCCGGCCTGGGAGGGGGAGTAGCCGAGAACGAACTGCAGGTACTGCGTGAGCAGGAACGAGAAGCCGAACATCCCGAAGAACACCAGCGTGATCGCGGTGCTCGCCGCGCTGAAGCGGGGGTTCTTGAAGAAGCTGACGTCGAGCATCGGGTGGTCGGTTCGCAGTTCCCATCCGGCGAAGGCGGCGAGCGTGAGTGCGCCGATCGCGAACGCAGCGAGGATCTTCGGATCGGTCCAGCCTTCCTGCGGCGCTTCGATGAGGCCGAAGACGAGCGACACGAGGCCGACGATCGACAGGGCGGCGCCGATGGGGTCGAGCTTCTGGGCGTCGGGGTCCTTCGAGCTCGGGACGATCAGCCCACCCGCGATGATTGCCACGGCGACGACGGGCAGGTTGACGGTGAAGACCGAGCCCCACGAGAAGTGGTCGACGAGGTAGCCGCCGAGCAGCGGGCCGATGGCGATGCCGATGCCGGAGATGCCGGCCCAGACCCCGATGGCGCGGCCGCGCTCCTCGGGTGGGAAGACGTTGGTCAGGATCGAGAGCGTGGCGGGCATGATGAACGCGCCACCGATGCCCATGATGCAGCGAGTGATGATGAGCTGGGTCGGGCTGGTCGCCATGGCCGAGAGTGCGGAGCCGATGCCGAAGATGGCGAGGCCGATCTGGAGCGCACCCTTGCGACCGAGGCGGTCTCCCAGACTGCCGGCGGTCAGGAGGAGGCCGGCGAAGACGAGGGTGTAGCCGTCGACGATCCACTGCAGCTGGCTGTTGGAGGCGTCGAGCTTCTCGACCAGCGTCGGGAGCGCAACGTTCAGGATGGTGTTGTCGAGCGTGATCACCACGAGCGAGAGACAGAGGACCACGAGGATCCACCACCTCCGTTCGTACGCCTTCTCTTGGATCGTCATTGCTCTACCTCTGGTTTCGATACGAGTGCGTCTCGCAATGTAAGCGCGAGGATTTACGATCCGCAACGGTCTCGTATCGAAAGTGACTGATGTCTCAGTCGTGCTCGACGACGGCGGCGTTCAGGGCGCGATGGGCGAAGGCCAGGTAGGCCGGGTGATCGGCTGACGAGCTGAGCACCGCGAGGCCGTGAGCGATCGCCCAGCCGCGGCCTCGGGCCCAGGTGTTGTCGTCGACCCCGACGGCGGCGCGGAATGCGGCGCGGCGCCGGCCGTCGAACAGCATCCACGCGATACCGAGATCGGTCGCCGGATCGCCGCCGCACAGATCTCCGAAGTCGATCACGGCTGCGAGTCGACCGTCCCGGACGAGCACGTTGCCGGGGTGGAGGTCGCCGTGCACCCAGCTGTTGGGGCCCGACCACGTCGGCACTGCCACGGCGGCGTCCCATGCGGCGGTCACCGCCGTCGTGTCGATGACGTCGTCGAGATCGAGCAGGGTGAGTCGGGTCCGCTCGTCCCGGTCGGCGAGCGGTATGCCTCGGTAGGGGTTGACGGGGGCGGTGTCGGGGGCCGAGGTGTGGAGCGCAGCGATGAACCGGCCGAGCGCCGTCGCTTCGGCGAGGGGGTTGGTGAACGGCGCGACCGAGGCCGGTTCTCCTTCGAGCCACGGGCAGATGCTCCATCGCCAGGGGAACTGCGAACTCGGTCGTCCATGGAACCGCGGCGTCGGAATCGGCAGCGGCAGCTGCGGTGCAAGCTGATGGAGCCAGGTCTGCTCGTGCTCGACGAGGTTCGCCCCGAGCTGGCGGCGCGGCAGCCGCACCACCTCGTCGTCACCGAGTCGGTACAGCACGTTGTCCCACCCTTGCGCCAGGAACTCGAGGGGCCGATCGGCGCGTTCGGGCGACTGCGTTTCGAGCAGGTGTCGGATCAGCGGCTCGTCGATCTCGACCTCGGCCTCGGGGGTGTTGGCTGCCGGCACGCCTTCGGTTCTACTCCCTCGGGTCCGTTGGGTCCGTCGCCTCGGGGAGCAGTTCGCCGAGCCGGGCCCTGCCGGCGCGGGCGAGGCTCGCGTCGAGCCCGGCGACGACGACGTGGCGCGCCAGCGTCTGCAGCCGGCCCAGCGTCTCGGCCAGGTGTTGTGCCGCCTCGTCGTCGAGACCCTCGCGCCAATCGGCCGGCATGAGATCGCGCTCGAACACGGCGATGAATCGCGCTGCGATGTCGTCGGTGTGGTCGACGAGTGCTTCCCACTCGTCGAGCACGTCGGCGACGGGGACGCCCAGGTCGGCGAGCGCCGCGCCGGCCTCGAGGAACCGTCGGTCGGCGACCCGGAACGTGCCCTCGTCGGTGAGTTCGACGAGGCCGAGCGCGCTGGCCCGGTGGATCTGGTCGGGCGTCATCGAGCCGGTGGGAAAGCGATCGAGCAGCTCCTCGGCCGTCAGCGTGACGGCGTTGCGCGCGCCGAGGAGCGCGTCGAGTTCGACCTCGACGCCGACGAGGGCGTCGAGGCTCTGGCCCTCCTGCCACCGTTCGAGCAGGTTGGCGATGCCGGCCAGGGAGTAGCCGTCGTCCTGCAGCCGGGCGACGAGTTGGAGGCGACGTAGGTGCGAATCGTCGTACCAGCCGGTTCGCCCGACGAGACGCGGGGGAGCCAGCAGCCCCTTCGATTGGTAGAGCCGGACCGTGGTGGAGGCGACGCCTGCCTGGCGGGCGAGCTCATCGAGGCGGTACTCGGTCACGAGGACACCCTAGTAGCAAATGTCGCATTGATTCATACGTGACCAATCAGTAGCGTATCAATCATGAGCACATATGGAATGGACCAATTCGGGCAGTATCTGCTCGTCAACGTCGTGGTGCTGGGAGCGCTCGTGGTCGTGGCGCCGATGGCGTTGGGCGGTCGGCGGCGGTGGTGGGCGAGCGCTGCGGCATCCGTCGCCGTGGGCATGTGCGTGCCGCCGGGCTGGGCTGTGGTGTTCGCGTTCCCGCTCGCCGTCCCGCTCGTGGGTGCGGCGTGGCGAGCCCGGTGGGGCCCGATCACCGAAGTGGTCTCCGTTCTGTGGGCGGGGGCGGCGGCCGGTGCGCTCGCCGCCAGCCTTGCCGGGTTGCAACTGTTCGGAATCGGCGAGCCGATCGTCCGGCTGACCGCGGTGCACTATCTGTATGCCGGCGTCGGGGCGCTCGTCATCGCCGGTCGACTCCGTGGGCTTGGCACGACGCCTCGGCTCGCGGCGGTGGCGGTGGGGGCGACCGCATCGGCCCCGCCGGTCGTGGCGCTCGGTTTCGTCGTGCGCCATCCGCTGCCGCAGGTCGGTGGTGCTGTGCTGATGACGGTGGGCGTCTGGGCCGCTGCGATCGCGCTCTTGGCGCAGGCTCGTCGCTGGACCGGCACCCGCCGGACCGCAGCGGTCCTCGCCGGGCTCGCGACGTGGGTGCCCATGGTCCTGGCGGTCCTGTGGGCCGCCTCGAATTACTGGCTCGACGTTCCCGCGCTGCCGGTGCCGGTCATGGCCAGGACGCATGGCGTCGTCAACGCCGTCGGGTTCGTGGTCGCCGGGCTCTGGGCGACGGCCCCGCGCCGTTCTGTCGGGCGAAGGGACTCAGTCTGTGTCCCGTCACCGGACAGAACACCTGAGTCGGCCGATGGGGCGGCGGGACGAGTCGGGGTGGCGGCATGAAGGGCCGGATCGAACGACGACTGCTGATCAGCACCTCGGCCGACCCCGACGAGGTCGGCCGCCGGCTGCCGCCTGCCCTCCGACCCCATGTGGTCGGTGGCGGCACGGTCGTCGGTTGCTGCCTGCTCGAGCTGTCGGAGGTCCGGCCCGATCGGTTGCCGGCCGCAGCCGGACGGTCGTTGAGCGCCGCGGCGCACCGGATCTCCGTCGAGTGGGACACCCCAGATGGTGTGGAGGTGGGCGTGTTCGTGCCCGTCCGCCTCACCGATTCCCGGCTCGCGGCCGCGGTCGGCGGACGATTCGTCCCGGGGGTGCACCGCAGGGTTCGCTTGGAGACGTGGTGCGACGGTGATCGCCTGGCCCATGTCGTCGATGCCGAGGAAGCGCCGTTCCACCTCGAGGTCGACGTCCGCCGACTGGGTGGGATCGCCGACGCGGCGGCCTGCGACCTGATGACGTCGACCTGCCTCGGTGCTCGCATCGGACTGTCGCCCGCTCGACGCGGCGGGTTCGACGCGATCCACATGGAGGTCTCGCATCATCTGGTCGAGGAGGTCGCGATCGAGGAGCTCGTGTCGCCGTTCCTCGCGTCGTTCGTGAGTGCCGGCGCTCCGGCGGGCCGGCTGTTGAGTGGGGCGGGGGTGCGCTGGACGCCGGCCGCCCAGACCCTCGGCAAGCCCCGGTGGCAGTCAGGTCGGTTGAGCGGCGCTGAGCAGGAGGCCGGCGAACTGGCCGGCCATCGCTGACCGGTCGGGTCCATCGGGGTCGAGCTCGGCCTGGAGCACGATGCCGTTGGCCAGCGCGAGCACGAGCGACGCCATCGCCGGGCCGTCGACCCACGCCGGAATGATCCCCTCTTGGCGCAGGTCCTCGATGAGGCCGGCCAGTTGAGACCCGATCGACGAGGTCAGCGCGAGGGCCCGGGCCCGGTACTCCGGGTCACGGGTCGCCATGAGGAGTGCCTCGAGGTAGACGAGCGCGTCGTCCTTTGACCGTTCGAACTCGGCGAGCAGCTCCTGCACCACGCCGAGCAGCGCCTCGGGCGCGGCGCCGGGGTGGGCGAACGCGTCGAGCGCGGGGCGAACGCGTCGCTCGATCTCGCCGAAGAGCGCCTCGGCGATCAGCTCGTCCTTGGAGCCGAAGTGGTAGGTGATCGCCGCGAGGTTGACCCCGGCGGTGTTGGTGATCTCGCGGGAGGTCGCGCCGGCGATGCCCGCTTCGCGGACGCAGTGTCGGGCCGCGTCGAGGAGGTGCTGGCGCGTCGAGGCGGACTGGGCCCCCGGCGAGGTTGGCGAATCATTCATACGTACGTATGATGTGTTCGTGGAGATCCTGGAGCACGACTCATCACACAGATCACAGCACGGATCGGCGGGTGGATCGACCGGCGCCCCGGTCACCGATCGCCCCAGCCCGCTGTGTCCCTTCGAGGTGGAGCGACCGGTCATGGCTCATCGGTGGCTGAACCTGACGTTCGTGCACTGGCGGTATCCCGTCGACGTGGTGCAACGCCTGTTGCCGCCCGGCCTCGAGGTCGACTCGTTCGACGGGTCGGCGTGGGTCGCGCTCGTCCCCTTCGAGATGGAGGTGACTCTCGTCGATCGCGGCGCCGTGCCGTGGCTCTCCCGCTTCCCGGAGACGAACGTCCGCACCTACGTCCGCGCTGCCGACGGTTCGACGGGCGTGTGGTTCCTCTCCCTTGATGCGTCCCGCCTCGCCGCGGTCGTCACGGCCCGGACGAGCTACCGACTGCCGTACTTCTGGTCGGACATGCGCGTTCGGAAGGAACCCCTCCACATCGGCTACGAGAGTCGTCGCCGCTGGCCCGGCCCCCGAGGTGTGCGCTCGACCGTGGGCGTCGACATCGGCGCGCCGTACGGCCCCGACGAACTTGGCGACCTCGACCACTGGATGACAGCCCGGTTCCGTCTCTTCGCAACGACGCCGCGTGGTCTGCGAACGGCGCGGGCGGCCCATCCGCCGTGGGTCCTGTATCGGGCAGCGGTCACGGAGCTGGACGACGAGCTGGTCGTCGCTGCCGGTCTTCCGGCGCCGTCGGGTGACCCGATCGTGCACTGGTCGCCGGGCGTCGACGTGAGCATCGGGCGACCCGAGCGCCTGGGCCGCGCCGTCACCAACCCGACGTGCCGGGCGTCCCCTTGAACGGGCCGACGATGTCGGGCGTGATCCAGCCGCCGTAGAACCCGCCGGGTTGTGGAGTGACCGGCTCGTCGTCGACGAAGCAGTCGAACACCGACGGGTAGAACGCCAGATGGTCGCGGAGCGCCGCGAACCTCGGCGTGGGTGCGGGGTACGACCACGCCGACGCTGCCGCCGTCAGACCGCCGGCGGTGACGGTCCAGTACACCGCGTCGCCCTTCCACTCGCAGAAGCTCCGACCGTTTGCGGGCGCGAAGAACTCGAGGTCACAGTCGTCGGGCGGTAGGTAGTACGACGGCGGGTGCGAGGTCTCGAGCACCCGGAAGGCTGCCTGTGTGCGTGCGATGACGACCCCGCCGAGTTCGACGCGGATCGACCGCGACGTCGGTTCGAGACGAGGCGGCCGAGGGTACGACCAGACCGACTCCTGGCCGGGGCCGGCCGGCAGCGGGACGGGGCGCGCTACCAGCTCTCCCCGATTCGATCGGCCTCGAGCTTGCCGAGGCGCGCCCCGGCCTCGGCCGCGGCTCCCAGCAGCGTGAAGTCCATGAGGGACATGCCGAAGTTGCTGACCGTGAGGAACTCGAGGTCGGGAACGATGACCTCGACCTTGGTGCCGGAGGCCTCGAGTCGCTCGATCTCGGCCCGCTGCGTCGCCAGGAAGCTGCCGATGCGGGGGTCGTCGAGGCCGGGCGGCAGTTCCAACACGGTGACCGACACGACGACCGCGGTGTCGTAGCCCTCGGCGAGATCGGCGTTGAGTGCGGAACGCGCACCGCCGTCCATGTACCGCCGCCCGTCGATGGTGATGGGCGGGTACACGCCGGGCACGCTGCAACTCGAGGCGATGGCTCGCTCGAGCGGAACGTTCGACGACGCGTCCCATACCCGGAACTCACCGGACTCGGTGTCGACGGCGGTGCAGGCGAACTGCGCCGGCCACGGGCGACCCGCGAGGACCGATCCGAGTGCGGCGACGAACGACTCCTCGGGAACCGTCTCCGCCGCCCGCGCGAACTCGCCGATCTTCATGGTGTGCGCGAGCCGGGCAGCGGGGTCGTCGCCGATGCCGCCCCACGCGAAGGTGAGCTCCATGAACTCAGCGAGCGCCGACTCCGACACTTGGTCGATGCCCGATCCGCCGACGCCGGTGGAGAAGATCGCCTCGACCTCAGCGACGAGCTGCGCAGGGTCGTCGCCCCCGGTGAGCATGGCACCGGTGATGGAGCCGGCCGATGTGCCCACGACGAGATCGGCAGTGGTGAGGTCGATGCCGCCTGCGGCCAGACCGGCTGCGAGCCCCAGCTCCCAGGCGACTCCGACGGGGCCGCCGCCACCGAGCACGACCGCACGCTTCGATCCACCACTCATCTGTCCAACCTCCGGAGTCGTCGTGGCACCGAGCCTACGCCCGGCGTCGTAGCGTGCGGGGCGTGCAGCCACGAGGCATGAAGGCGCCGTCATGGGCGATGTCCTGATCCGGACGGCGACCCTCGACGACCTCGAGCACCTCTGTGACGTGCTCGTCGATTGCGTCGAGGGCGGGGCGTCGGTGAGCTTCATGTCGCCACTCGACCGCGGGCGCGCGAGTGACTTCTGGCGGACGGTGCTCGACAGCGCTCAGCGCGAGGAGCGGGTTGTGCTCGTCGCCGTCGACGCCGAGTTGGGTGTCGTCGGCACGGTGCAGCTCGTCTTCGCCGAACCCGAGAACCAGCCGCACCGCGCCGACGTCGCGAAGCTCCTCCTCCACCGCGCTGCGCGTGGTCGTGGCGTTGCCGATCGGCTCATGGAGGCGGCCGAGGACGCGGCTTGGGAGCGGGGGCGAACGGTGCTCGTCCTCGACACCGCGAGCGCGGCGGCCGAGCGGGTGTACGAGCGTCGGGGATGGGTGCGCGTCGGGGTCGTTCCCGACTATGCGCTGCTGCCCGACGGCGGTCTGGTCGACACGGCCTTCTATTACAAACGGCTCACCACCCGGCGCTGACCGACCGTCGCCATCGGGGACGTCCCCCATCGATCGACCGTCGACTCGACCGTACCGTCAGCGCCGTCCCGGGCGAACCGGCCCGAACGACGCGACCGAGGAGCGGGAGATGGAAGAGGAGTACGTGGTGGTGGAGGGCCTGGTTCGCCGGGGGCGACGGAA
>CALMLJ010000180.1 GCA_937868025.1 uncultured Acidimicrobiaceae bacterium | reverse complement strand
CGCTCGGGCTCACGAACGTGCTCGGCGGAGGCCTCGTCATCGAGGAGACTCCAGGGGGTGGGACGACGATGGTGCTGACATTGGACGCTGCAACGCAGGAGGGGCCGGATGGTTCGGACGCCGGCGTGTCGACGTGACTGAGATGCGTCGCGAGTCGGGTCGCGTGCTCGTCGTCGACGACGAGGGCCCGATGCGCCGCGCCCTGGAGATCAACCTGTCCACCCGAGGGTTCGAGGTGTTGTTGGCGCCGACGGGGGAGGACGCGTTGCGCATGGCCGCCGCGGATCACCCCGACGTGGTGCTCCTCGATCTCGGGTTGCCGGGGATCAGCGGCCTCGACGTGATCGACGGACTCCGTGGCTGGTCGAAGGTGCCGATCATCGTGGTGTCGGCGCGGGAGGCGGAGAGCGAGAAGGTCCGGGCGCTCGACGCCGGTGCCGACGACTACGTCACCAAGCCGTTCGGGATGGACGAGTTGCTGGCGCGGCTTCGTGCCGCGCTCCGGCGAGCGGCCCCGTCGGCTGCCGAGGAAGCCGTCGTGACTGCCGGCGCGATCGCGATCGACCTGGCGGACAAACGGGTGAGTGTCGGTGGTGCCGAGGTGCACCTCACGCCCACCGAGTGGCGGCTGTTGGAGGTCTTGGTGCGCAATCGCGGCCGCCTGGTGTCCCAGCAGCAGCTGCTCGGCGACGTGTGGGGTCCGGCGTACCACGACGAGACGAACTATCTCCGGGTCTACGTGGCCAACCTCCGTCGCAAGCTCGAGGCGACCCCGTCCCAGCCCGATCATCTCATCACCGAGCCGGGGATGGGCTACCGATTCATCGCTGACTGAGCGGCGTCGCGGTCGTCAGTTCTGGAGGTAGGAGGCGAGTTGCCGCGACGACACGTCAGTGTGATTCGCGATCGTGACCGAGCGGGGGTGAGAACACCTGCACGGTCGTCACCGGGACGAGGTCGGGGTTGGCGAGACTGTGTCGGTGCGTGATGCCGATCTCGGTCCGGTCCCCGACGATCAGGTGGCGGAGCCGTGATCGCCGCTGGGCGTCGTCGTCCAGGCCGAATTCGATCAGGTGCCCGTCGGTGACCGCGATCACGCCGATCGATCCGTCGTGGTCGTGGGGTTCGATGGCGGTCTGTGGCCCCACGGTGACGATCCAGGCGTCATAGGCGGCTGTGGCGATCACCCGATGCCGGTGGACCTCGCCGCGGGCGGGCTGCTCGGTTGGCGTGCCGACGACGGCGGCGAGTCCGAGGGCGATCGACTCGATGGCGTCGATGCCGATGGGCTCGTCCGCCCGATCGCTGCTCGGGTGCAGTTCCCTGGCCGTTGCCAGGCCCGGGAGTGCGTCGTCATGTGGCATGAGGCGACCGTATCGTGGAATACCCGACCGAACAAGTCGTAATTAGGAGGGAGGACGGTCGGTCTGGGTCGGAGGTGCCCGGGACCATGGCAGACTCGGTGCTGCGTGAACGCGAGGAACGGCCCCGAGACCGAGCCGGAACCGGCCCGAACCGGCTCCCAGTCCATCGAACGCGCCCTGTCGGTACTGGGGTTCTTCGTCGAGGAACCCTCCTTGAGCGTCACCGAGATCAGCCGACGGCTCGGCCTCAGCGTGTCCACGGCGCACCGCATCACCCGAGCGCTCGTCCGGGCGGGCTACCTCGACCAGGACACGGTGACCGAGCGCTACCGCCTGGGACGCATGGTGGCGGTGCTGGGTCGTGCCGCAACCGACAGCCTCAACCTGGCCGACGCGCAGGCCGTGCTCGACACTGCCGCCGCGGAGTGCGGCGAGTCCGTCAGTCTCGGCGTCATCGACGACCGGGACGTCCTGATCCTCGCCACCGCCGAGTCGAGTCAGCCGCTCCGCTTCGACCGGGCCACGGGGAGCCGTACCCCGGTGCATGCCTCGGCCATCGGCAAGGCGATCCTCGCCTTCGCCCCGCGCGACCGCTGGCGTGGCCCGTCGACCACCCTTCCGGCCTTCACCGAGCGGACGATCGTGGCGGGCGTCGACCTCGAAGGGCAGCTCGAACAGATCCGCTCCGATGGCGTCGCGCTCAACCTCGAGGAGCGGTACGTCGGCGTGTGTGCTGTCGCCGCTCCGGTGCTCGATGCGGCTGGCGTCGCCCGTGCTGGCGTCGGCTTCCAGGTGCCGCTGGCCCGCTTCGGGGCCGATCGTCAACGGGAGTTGTCCGAACGCGCCGTGACGCTGGCCGCCGAGCTGGCCGAAGCGCTTCCGCTCGACCGACTCTGACCACGCTCTGACGCTGCTCGGTCCGGGGAGGCTCAGCCGTTCCGCACGTGCTGTTCTCCGCCACGTTCGATGACCACTGCCTCGCCGATCTGCGCTGCGACGGGAGCGCTGGTCGTGGTGGTCACTCGGTCGGAGCGAACCACGTCGCGTTCGACACTCGGGGCCGAGTTGGCTCCGCAACCGGCGGCCACCGCGCTGGCGGCGATGGCAAGGGACAACAAGACAACCTGGCCGCGACGATTCCGCAGCCCGTTCAACCTGGACACGCTCACTCCTGAAAAGCCGTAGAGGAG
>CALMLJ010000179.1 GCA_937868025.1 uncultured Acidimicrobiaceae bacterium | reverse complement strand
TCGAGGGTGTGGCTGACCCTGTCGGTCGTCGCCTTCGTCGCCGCCTACGCCTTGGCGATCCGTCACGCCGGAGGGACCCGGCCGGTTCCACCGACGGTCGCGCTCGTTGGCGGCGCCGCCACGCTCTGGCTGGCGCCGGCGATCTCGACGCTCCGGCTCGGTCAGGTCAACGCGTTCGTCGCGCTGCTCATCTGCGTCGACTCCGTCGCCATCGCCCGCCGCTCTCGATGGTCGGGACTCGGGATCGGGCTCGCCGCGGCGATCAAGGTCACGCCCCTCGCCGTCCTTCCGGTCCTGTGGGTCGGCCTGCGGCGCCACGACCGCCTCGTGGCACGCCGCGCCGCGACGACGTTCGTGGCGGTCACCGGCGCGACCGCCGCCGTCGCCCCGGGAGCGACCTGGGACTTCGTGCAGCGACTCGGCGGTCGAGCGGTGAACCGGGCGGCGTCGACGTCGGTCGACCTACGCGTACTCCTCCGATCGGTGGTCGACGCCCGCGCCGTCGCCGACACCGTCTGGCTCGTGGCCACCGTCGTGCTCGTCGCTGCGGCGCTGCGCACCGCTGCACGGCTGGGGCGTTCCGGCCGCCCCGACGGGGTCGGTCTGGTCACGGTCGGCATGTGCCTGTCGACCGTGGTGTCGCCGTTCAGTTCGGTGCACCACCTCACGTTCGCGACCGTCGCCCTCGTGCTGTGGGCAGCCCGAGCCACCTCGTTGTGGCAGCGCGTGGTGGCCGTCGCCGGACTCCTCGCACTGCTCGACCCCACCGCCGGCGAGGGAGCCCCCGGGCGATGGGCCATGGTGGCGTTCTGCATCGTGACGGTCGTCGCACTACCGAGCATCGTCGTGGCCCCGATCGACCCGGATTTCGTCGAGACCGACCGAATCCCCCAAGATGTGAGCCTGCTGCAAGGAGGCCACTGACGATGTCCGATCTGATCCTGCTCCGCCACGGCGAGAGCGAGTGGAACCGTCTCAACCTGTTCACCGGTTGGTACGACTGCGATCTCACCGACACCGGCCGCAGCGAGGCGGCGGCCGCCGGCTCGACCATCGCCGACGCCGGGTTCTCGCCCACCGTTCTGCACACGTCGTTGCAGAAGCGGGCGATCCGCACGGCACAGCTCGCGCTGGACGAGATCAACCTCCTCTGGCTCCCGGTCCGCCGGTCCTGGCGGCTCAACGAGCGCCACTACGGCGACCTCACCGGCAAGAACAAGGCCGAGACGGCTGCGCAGTACGGCGAGGACCAGGTGAAGATCTGGCGCCGCAGCTACGACGTCCCGCCGCCCCCGATCGCCGCCGACAACGCCAAGAACCCCAACGGTGATGCGCAGTACGCGTCCCTGCCGCCCGACGTCATCCCCGGCACCGAGTGCCTCCAGGACGTCGTCACGCGGATGCTTCCCTACTGGTACGACGCCATCACCTCGGATCTTGCCGCCGGCCACACGGTGCTGGTCGTCGCCCACGGCAACTCGCTGCGCGCCCTCGTGAAGCACCTCGACGGTGTGAGTGACGACGCGATCACCGAGCTCAACATCCCGACCGGCATCCCGCTGCACTACGAGATCGGCGCCGACTTCCGGCCCGTGACGGCCAAGCCGACCGCCGACCGCTACCTCGGCGACGCCGAAGCGATCGCGGCCAAGGCGGCCGCCGTGGCCGCCCAGGCGACGGCCAAGTAATCGGTCCCGCCGTCGCTGCGCTCCACATCTCGATCGGCCAGTTCGCCGCCGTCGCGTTCATCGTCACGCTCGGCGCAACAGCCCAGGGCCTCCTCGGGTTCGGGCTGAACCTCGTCGCCGCGCCCGTCGTCGGCCTCGTCGCGCCGGAACTCCTGCCGGCGACCATGGTGGTGGTCGGTGTCCCGCTCTCCGCCATGATCGCCGTGCGGGACCGAGACTCGGTCGACTGGGCGGGGGTCCGCTGGACGACGCTCGGCAGGATCCCCGGCACCATCGTGGGTGCGGTCGTCGTGACGCTCGTGTCGGTCCGCGCCCTCGGCGGGATCGTCGGCGCGGCGGTGATCGTGGCCTGCGTCGTGGCCACGCGGGCCAACGAGCATCAGATCGGCCGCACCAACTCCCTGGCCGCCGGAGGGGCCTCCGGGTTCATGGACACCGTCGCCGCGACCGGAGGCCCGCCGCTTGCGCTGCTCTACCAGCACCGGCCGGCACCCGAGGTTCGCTCGACGCTGGCCACGAGCTTCCTCATCGGCACCGCGCTGTCGATCATCGGGCTGGTCGCCGGCGGCAGCGTCGCCGGCTGGCAGCTCCTGGTCGCCCTCATACTCATCCCGTTCCTCGCGGTGGGCCTCGCACTGAGCCGACCGCTGGCCGACCGGCTCGCGGGGACGTCGCTCCGAACGGTGATCCTGGTCTTCGCCGCCGCGGCCGGCTCCGCTGCGCTCATTCGGGCGCTGGCCGGCTGACCACGTCCATCCCTCGGAGCGTCAGGCGGCGGACTCACGGGACGTGACCGACTTCGCCAACTTGTACGCGAGGAAGATCAACGGGAGTTGGAGGGGCACGCGGATCCAGGCGACGGCGGCCGAATCCATGGGCGGGTCGAGACCCTTCATGCCGCCGTCGAGGGCCGCCTGGATGTTGGCGGGCCAGACCCCGACGAACGTGAGGAGCGAGACGAGCGCGCCGAGACGGCGGGTCCTCGGATTGAGCACGAGCGCTGCGGCCACCAGCTCGACGACGCCGCTCACGTACGTGACGGTGCGAGCCGATCCGGGCATCCACTTGGGCACGATCTGGTCGAAGAACTGCGGGTTCACGAAGTGCATCGCGCCGGCACCGCCCAAGATGCCGACGAGCGCTGCGGTCGTGCCCAGATTGGACCCGCCCGGCTCGGTCGGCGGTGTCGTCGTGTCGGTCGTCATGGCGGCCAAGTTAGACGTCCGCGGCGCCCGGCACCCCGCCTCCCCCGGAGCCCCTGGGGCAGGTAGCGTGCACGAATTCACATGCGCGCTCGAGTGCAGTTCCCGGAGGAAGCAGTGACCGACACCCAGACGTGGTCCACCACCGTCGCCGCCGCCGCGGTCGGCGCCACCAAGGTCTACGGCTCGGGCGACACGCAGGTCGTCGCGCTCGATCACGTCAGCGCCGAGTTCAACAAGGGCCAGTTCACCGCCATCATGGGCCCGTCGGGCTCCGGCAAGTCCACGCTGATGCACTGCCTCGCCGGGCTCGACCTCCTGACCGACGGCTCGGTCCTGATCGGCGGCGACGACCTCTCGAAGCTCAAGGAACGCGATCTCACGCTGCTCCGACGCGACAAGATCGGCTTCATCTTCCAGGCGTTCAACCTGATCCCGACCCTGTCCGCTCTCGAGAACATCACGCTCCCGATGGACCTGGGCGGCATCAAGCCCGACCAGGGCTGGCTCGACACGGTGATCGACACCGTCGGCCTGCGCGACCGGTTGTCACACCGCCCTTCGGAGCTGTCGGGCGGACAGCAGCAGCGTGTGGCGGTCGCTCGCGCCCTGGCGTCGCGGCCGCAGATCATCTTCGCCGACGAGCCCACCGGCAACCTCGACTCGCGGACCGGTACCGAGATCCTCACGTTCATGCGCAAGGCGGTCGACGAATTGCGCCAGACCATCGTGATGGTGACCCACGACCCCAACGCCGCCGGCTACGCCGACCGAGTCCTCTTCCTCGCCGACGGCAAGCTCGTCGACGAGATGTACGAACCCACCGCTGCCAAGGTCCTCGACAAGATGAAGGCGCTCGGGGACTGACCGAGTGCTGAGGGTCGCGCTCAAATCCGTCCTCGCGCGTAAACGACGGCTCCTCACCACCGGGTTCGCCATCGTCCTGTCGGTGGCGTTCATCTCGGGCACCCTGGTCATCACGGCGTTGATGAACTCGACGCTCGACTCGCTGATCGGGTCGTCGTACCAGGGCATCGACGCCATCGTCCGGAGCGCCAACGCTCAGGAGAGCAACTTCGGTCCACCGATCCGGCCGACGGTCCCCGACACCACGCTCGACCTCGCCCGCGCCACGAAGGGCGTGCGCGTTGCCGACGGTGTCGTCCAGGGTCTCCCGACCATCATCGACAAGAACGGCGACCGGATCCAGGATCTCGCGGGTCCGCCGACCATTGCCTTCAACTGGATCGATGACCCGGCGCTGCAGGGCGGCAAGCTCGCTCCAGGCGGCCGGGCACCGACCGCCCCGAACGAAGTCGTCCTCGACGTCCGCACGGCGGAAGAGTTCGGATTCGAGGTCGGCGACCAGGTGCAGGCCGGCTTCCCGTCCGGCCTCGAAACGCTCGACATCGTCGGCATCGGCGGCATCCCCGTCGACGGCCAGAAGGAGTTGGTCGCCGGGCCGCGGGTGCTGCTCATGCAACTCGACCGTCTGCACGAACTCCTCAAGAAGGACGGGTTCGACTACATCGCCGTGTCGGCCGCCGAGGGCGTCTCCCAGGCCGAGATCGCCACGAACCTCTCCAAGATCCTCCCGCCCGACCAGGAGGTGCTGACCGGGGAGCAGTTCATCGCCGAGAGTGAGGCGACGATCTCGAAACTCATCTCCCTCTTCACCCAACCCATCCTTGCCTTCGGATTCGTGGCCGTGTTCGTCGGCGCCTTCGTCATCTACAACACCTTCTCGATCGTCGTCGCCCAACGCACCCGGGAACTCGCGCTCCTCCGGGCAGTGGGCGCCGGGCGCCGCCAGATCCTCGGGTCGGTGATGGTCGAAGCCGTGGTCGTCGGCCTCGTCGGCTCCGCCGTCGGCATCCTCCTCGGCTGGGGCCTGTCGTACGGCTTGAAGCAGGCGTTGTCCGGTTCGTTCAGCCTGCCGGCGGGCCTGCCCCCGCTGACGTTGCAGGCCGTGATCACGGGCCTCATCATCGGCATCGGCTCGACGATGATCTCGGCGTTCATCCCCGGGCTCCGGGCCACCTTCATCCCGCCCGTCGCCGCGCTCGGCGAGACGGCGATCGACCGCACCGCGCTGAAGACGAGCCGAAAGGTGATCGGCACCCTGATGCTCCTCGCCGGCATCGGGCTGATCGGCCTCGTGTCCGCCGGCACCCTCGACTGGGGGCTCGCCGGTCGCGGCATTGGGGCGGGCCTCCTCTTCCTCGCGATCACGACGCTCGGTCCGGTCTTCGCAGGACCGATGGCGCGCACGCTCGGGGCCCCGCTTCCCCGGGTGCGCGGTGTGTCGGGCCGCATCGGCAAGGAGAACGCCGGACGCAACCCCAAGCGGACCGCCATCACGTCCGTGGCCCTGAGCATCGGCGTCTGCCTCGTGGTGATCGTCGCGATCTTCGCGGCGTCGATCCGCTCCACCGTGAAGTCGCAGCTCAGCAATCAGCTCGCCGACGTCGACCTGGTGGTCGACTCCGGCACCGGCTTCGCCGGGCTCGGTCCCGAGCCGCGGCAGTTCTTGGAGGACCAGCCCGAGGTCGACCTCATCAACCCCATCCGCTTCAACCAGGCGACGCTGCTCGACAGCAAGGGGGCGAAGGAGGAGCAGGCGACGCGCGGCGAAACCGACAACGGCGTACCCGTCGGCGAGTCGGACTTCGTCATCGGCGTCGACCGGACCGCCATCTTCCAGATCGCCGCCATCGAGGACCTGACACCGAAGATCACCGAGTTGCCCGACGACGAGGTGATGGTGCTGGCCAAGACGGCCGAGGACAACGGCTGGAAGCCGGGTGACCGGATCCGGGTGTGGTTCCCCAAGTCGGGCGAGCAGACCTGGAAGATCGCAGCAACGTTCGGCTCGCGTATCGGCAACGGCGCGGAGTACATCACCAACAACGAGACGCAGTCGAAGAACGCCTTGCCCGAGTTCGACGTCGACTCGACCATCTGGGTCAAGCTCAACGACGGCGTCGACCCGAAGACCGCGCTCGCCGAGTTCAAACCGGAGCTCAAGAAGCTCGCTCCGACTGCCGGGGTCAACACGATCGGCGACTACGTGGGCGAGCGGCTCGGCATCCTCGACTCGGTCGTCAACCTGATCTACGTGCTGCTCGGCTTGTCGATCGTCATCGCGCTCGTCGGGGTCGGCAACACCATCTCGCTCTCCATCCACGAACGGACGCGTGAACTCGGCCTGCTCCGCGCCGT
>CALMLJ010000178.1 GCA_937868025.1 uncultured Acidimicrobiaceae bacterium | reverse complement strand
ACGGCCCGGAGATCGATGCTCGACTCGGTGTCCTCCACCACGGTGCGATCCGCGATGAACCGGCTGATCTCGAAGCCCCGTTCCGTGCTCCGAACGCGGAGCTGTTCGATGGCGGCCTTGCGGAGCACGGCGTTGGCTCCCACCCAGAACGTCGCGTCGTAGTGGGTCAGGCCCTGATGCACGATGTGCTGCACGTCGGTCGTTGCGCCGGCAATCCGTTCGATGCGGGTCGACGCGCCGCGGTACGACGAGTACGGAGTCTGGACCACCGCCACGTCCGCGTTCTCGGGCTCCTCCATGAACGACACGAGGCGCAGGCAGTACTCGGGCAGCAGCGTGCTGTCCGCGTCCAGCGTGAGGACGTAGTCGCTGTCGGGGACCCGAAGATCGGGCTCACGGTCGAGCGCATCCACCAGCACCCGGCCGCCCGGGAAGGTCTCGATCACGAACGAACAACCCATCAGGTCCAGGTAGCTGTTCAGGTTCATGGCCTTGTTCGCCTCGTGGGACAAGGACGCGAACTGTTTGCGTTCGAAGCTCGTCACCTCGGCACTGAAGATCCACACCAGACGCCGGTAGAGCTGGTGGGCGCGGCGGCGACTGAGGTGCGCACCCGAATCGCGCGACGCCTCCCGAAGCGCCACTGCGGTCGCCGACATGTCGTTGGCCATGCGCTCGAACACCTCGAGTGCCAGGAACGCGTCGGAGTGATCGGCGTTCGGCGCCGACGCGATCTCGCTGCCCTGGGTCGAGAACCACTCCGCCGCCGTCTCGTAGTGGGTCGCCAAGGCCTCGAGTGCCGACGATCCGACCTCGTGCTGCAACCCGTGGGCGTGATCGAACTCGGCTAGGCGTTCCCGGAAGAAGTCCCGAGGTTCGGCGAGCAACGCGTCGATCTCGGCCGGAAGCGCCCGGGCCGAATCGAGCAGCATCCGATGATGGTCGGTGTCGGGCGTGGCCGGATCGTCGATCAACAGGACCACCCGCAGTCCCGGGTACTCCTGCAGCGCCGCCGACAGGAGCGTCTGTCGGATGACCCGGGGCTCCTCGCGATAGGACGGAATGATCACGGTGACCGACGGCTGGGCGAGGTCGAACCCGTCGTCGATCGACGACCGGGGAACCCGACGGTGGTCGCGGGCGCGGTAGAGGCTCCCGAGCCGAGCGACGAGGTAGGCAAGGGCGGATGCCGTGAGCAGCGAGACGAGCAGCATGTACATCGCCGTCTCGAGCGCGACCGCCGCGGTCACGCCCACCCGCAGCATCCTGATGCTCTGGTCGATCACATAGCCGGCCCAGGCAACCACGGTGAAGAAGACCAGAAACCTCGCCGCGCTGATCGTCGTCCGTCCCGGTACGGCCGCCAGCACCGGCAGGCCGCCGATCCTGCGGTCGGCGCCCCATTGCCGTGACCGGCGCGCGCCATCATCCGGTTGCCGCCTTCGTCGCATTCCTCTTCCGCCAGTCGCCAGGAGCACCGCCACTGCCGGCTCCCACTGGTACGGATCGTACGGTCGCCTCGACGACGTCGGAAGGGGACGTTCTGTCCCAAGCGGCCGGGGGCCGCCCATGGTGGCATCGACCGACGATGGGGTCGGTCAGCGAGGTCCTAGGTAAAATGCCCATTGATGACGGTCGAGCATCTGTCCGCCCCTGCGACGCGCCCTCCCGGCCACTGGTGTGACGTCCTCGCTCGCAGCGCCCACGGATTGCGCACCACGGCGTTCGGGATCGCGGTGATCGATCCGGCCGACGGGAACATCCTCGCCCTCAGCCCTCACATGGTCACACTCCTGGGGTCGGACGCGGTGGCGACCGTTGCGGACATCGATCATGCGGGGATCCTGGCGCGCCCGGTACTGGCCGAACTCACCGAGCTCGCTCGGTCGGCGGGCGCGATCGACGCCAGCTGGCGAAGGTCGGTGGCGTTCTGTCCGGTCGACGGCGAACGCACCGACGGTCAACTGCACCTCACGTCCATCCGGTCACCGGATCTGACCGATCACGCGCTCATCGCGATGCTCACCGTGTGCCACGAGCGCCAGTTCGTTCCACGACTCCAGCAGCCACCGGACTCGCTGATGTTCGTCTACAACGCCGACATGGTCACGTTGTGGGCGGATCCGCGAATCAGCGCCTTCGGGATGGATCCCCAGGAACAGATCGGCCTCCAAGCCTGGATGGCGGCGCACCCCGAGGACATCGTGTCGACCCTCGGGCATGTCAGGCGGTTGATCGACGGCACCAGCGTCGAGGTCAGGTACTCGATCCGGGTGATCGGTCCGTTGGGCGAGTGGACGCCGGTGCACATCCGCTGCGTGCGCCTCGCTGGCGACGAGCCCGGGTACGTCGCCATCATCCAGCCGCAGGCCGAGATCCGGTACCAGCTTCCGAGCGACGCCCTCACATCACGAGAGTTGGCGATCATCGGCGCGCTGTTCAACGGAATGCGCATCGGGCAGATCGCGGCACGCGACGGCGTCTCGCCGAAAACCGTGCGGAACCAGCTCAGCGGTGTCTTCGCGAAGCTCGGCGTCGCGAGTCAGACCGAACTCCTGGACGCCTACGACGCCCCGCCGCGTTGACGCCGTCGGTGATG
>CALMLJ010000177.1 GCA_937868025.1 uncultured Acidimicrobiaceae bacterium | reverse complement strand
ATGCTGATCTGGTTCGCCGCCGGCAGTGTGGCGATCGTGTGGGTGATCTTCCGGAGCCCGGCGGTCGACTACCGCGTCGTCGCGCTCGGGTCGGTGCTGGCGTTGGTCGAGGTGCCGATCGGCGTCGGCCCGTTCCAGACCCTGATGCTGTCGGTGGTCGCCCTGGCGCTCACCATGGGGCTCACGATCGGGCAGCGACTCCGGCGGCGACGGTGGCTGGGCATCCCCATCGGGATGTTCCTCCATCTCGTGCTCGACGCGTCGTGGTCCGACCAGTCGGTGTTCTGGTGGCCGTTCGGCGGATGGACGTTCCCCGACGTCTCGGCACCGGTCGTCCAACGGGGCATCTGGTCGCTGCTCCTCGAGTTGGTGGGGTGCATGGTCGCCCTCTGGTTGTGGGGCGAGTTCGGGCTCGACGACCCCGAGCGACGCCGGCGGTTGTGGCGGACGGGCCAGCTCGACCGATCCCTGATGCGCCGTCGCGGCGTCCCCGAGGACGACGAGTGATGCGGCGCCGAGCGCCGAGGAGGACCGGGGAATGATCGTCGTCGTACGGCACGGACGAACGGTGTCGAACGCCGCCGGCCTGTTGTTGGGCCGCGCCGACCCCGACCTCGACGAGCTCGGCATCGACCAGGCGCGGCGGCTCGGAGCGGCGCTCGGCCACGAGACCGCCCCGGCCGTCGACCGGATCGTCACGTCGCCCCTCGCCCGCACGCTGCAGACCGCGGCGGCGGTCGCTGCGGCGACGGGTGCCGCCGTGACCGTCGACGAGCGATTCGTCGAGCTCGACTACGGCGAGTGGGACCAGCGGCCGTTGGCCGACGTCGCCGCCGACGAGTGGGCGGCGTGGCGCGCCGACGTCGCCTTCGCCCCGCCGGGCGGCGAATCCCTTGCCGAACTGGGCCGCCGGGTGCGCTCGGGGTTGGACGACCTCGCCGAGGAGGCCCGCGAGCGCACGATCGTGGTGGTCACACACGTGTCCCCGATCAAGGCCGCGGTGGCCTGGGCCGTGGGCGGCACCGACGAGATGGCGTGGCGGATGTTCGTGGCGCCCGCCTCCATCACCAGGATCGCGACGTCGGTCGGTGCGCCGTCGCTCCACACGTTCAACGACTGCTCCCACCTGGCCGGCTGAACCCGGCGCGTCGCTACTCCTTGCGACGGGCGCCGCGCACGATCCGGAGCTGGGGTTTCCCCGTCTCGTCGTCGATCTCGATCTCCACGCGACTGTCGGTGAAGACGGCGGCATTTCGCAGCTCGGGTTCCACCGCCTTGTGGGGTGCGGGGCGCCCCCAACGGCGTCGATGCGTCTCCGGTGATGGGTCGGAAGGCTCAGGCATGGGCTCTGCATCGGTATTCCGGCCCGTTTGCCTTGAGCGCCTTCACCTCGCCCCGGTGGGCCGAAGGTGCAGGACAAAGATCAATCCGCACGGCGAAGCTGCCGAGATTCAGACGATGGCTCCGCAGCAGTCGCTCACACGCGTCGACCTCCTGGGACCGGGGACGGACGCCGGCACCCTCGCCGCGGTCGCCGCCGGTCTCCCCGACGGGATCCTGGTCGTCGACTCGATGGCCACCGCCCTGTGGGCGAACCGGGCTGCGGAGCGGCTGTTCGGCATCTCGTTGGCCGACGGTCTCGGGCTGAACGGATTCGACCTCATCCACCCCGACGATCTGCAGATGGCCGTGCTCTCGCTGTCGAGTGTGCAGGACAAGGAGGTGGGCACACCCCTCGAACTGCGGCTGCGCGCCCACGACGGCTGGCGCCTCGTCGAGATCGTGGGAGCGCCGCTCGGCGACCTGCTCGTGTTGAGCATCCGCGACCTGACGGACCGACGACGGTGGGAGGTCGCCCACGACGAGGACGCTCGGTTCCGGTCGCTCATGCACAACGCGTCGATCCTCACGATGTTGATCGGCGGCGACGGCATCGTCGAGGCGTCGACGTCGGCGCTCAGCCGAATGCTCGGCCATGACCAGGAGGGGATGGAGGGGCGCCATCTCGGTGAGATCGTCGAGGTCTGGGACCGCTCGCGGCTGGCCGAGGCGATGGCGTTTGTCCTGGCCCCGACGTCGGGCTCGGGTGTGCCGACCATCACCGTCGATCTCGACTTCCACCGTCGGCTCGGGGGCACGATCCCCATGGCCGTGACGATCAAGAACCTGCTCGACGACCCGACCGTGAGCGCGCTGGTGGTCTCGAGCCACGACATCACCGATCGCAAGGCGGCGGAACACGCGCTGCTGTCCGCGAACTCGGTGCTGGCGGCCACCCTGGAGTCGACGGCCGACGGCATCCTCGTCGTCGACACCGAGGGGCGCATCACGAGTGTGAACCGCCGTTTCGTCGAGCTGTGGTCGATCCCGGCGGACGTGATCGCGAGCCGCGAGGACTCCCGGGCCATGGCGTTCGCCATGTCCCAGCTCCGCAATCCCGAAGGGTTCGTCGCGAAGATCCGTGACCTCTACGACGATCCGGAGGCGGAGAGCCACGACGAGCTCGAGTTGATCGACGGCCGAGTGTTCGAACGCGACTCGCTCCCACAGCGCATCGACGGACAGGTCGTCGGGCGCGTCTGGAGCTTCCGCGACGTCACCGAGCACCGCGTCCTCCAGGAGGAGCTGACGCGACAGGCGTTCCACGACGCCTTGACGGGGCTCGCGAACCAGGCGTTGTTCCGTGACCGGGTGGATCATGCCGTGGCGCGTCTCGACCGCACCGGCGGGCAGCTCGC
>CALMLJ010000176.1 GCA_937868025.1 uncultured Acidimicrobiaceae bacterium | reverse complement strand
TCTTCTACGTCGAGAACTGGAACCTGCTGCTCGACCTGGTGCTGATGATGGAGACCTGCTCGTCGGTCGCCGCCCGGGTCCTGCGTCGCGGCAAGAAGTCGCGCGGCTGAGTCGTCGCCGCACACGATGCCGACGACACGCCGATGGGCAATGATCCCCACGACGCACTCCGTTCTGCACGAGGCGTCCTTCTTGAGCTACGGTCAATAAGACGTTTCGGGTCGGGGGACCCGGGGTACGGAGTCGTTCGCGTGTGCCGAGCAGGCGCGTCGGATACTGTGCCGGTCGCCTATTGACGCAGTGCCAATAAGATCGAGCGAAGACCACCGGGGGGTGTCGACGTGGGAACGGAGGGGGTAACGACTGGCCGACGGCGCACACCCGTGCCCGGCCGACGACGAATCCGGCGTGTCGCCTGGAGCATCGCCGTGGGTTGCTCGGCCTCGTTGCTCGGCGGGGCGCTGCTGCCGGCGGCTGTCGACGCCCAGATCGAGGGAGAGCCGGCGGGCTTCATCCCGGGCGAAGCGACCGCGCAGGCCAGTACGCTGACGCTGGGCCTCAGCCCCGGCGGTGGCAAGCCGCTCGAGATCGTGCTCGGCAAGTCCACGGCGCGCTACCAGAACCGGACGGCGACGGCCGAGGGCACGGCGTTGTCGCTCGGGCTCCTGCAGATCTTCTTCGGCCCGTCCTCGGCGTGCGGCGACCGCCCGCCCATCATCCCCGCCGACCAGCTCCCGCCGCTGACCACCAACGACTCGCGCCGCAACCAGCCGATGGCGACGGCGCTCGAGGTCCGATCACCGGGCTACAACGGCACATCGACGACACCGGGGCAGCTCGGCGGTGTCATCGGCACCCAGATCGCCAACGCGTCCGCCACCCCGCAGTCCAGCACCGCCGGCACCACCACCGTCAGCCAGGACTACGGCATCCTCGCCATCGACAACGGCTCCACCCAGGTCACCACCCAGCTCTCGGGCGGGGTCCGCACCGCCACGGCCGTGATGACCGCGAGCCGCATCCGGATCCTCGGCGACATGGTCGTCATCAACAGCCCTCGGTGGGAGGCGTCGACCACCAGCGGCGGCACGGAGACTGCGACCGGCACGTTCACGTTCGCCAGTGCGACGATCCTCGGGATCGACCGCACCGTGGCGAACTTCCCCGGCGACTTCAACGACTTCGCCAGCGGTGTCGCGAGCTTCCTCAGCGCCTTGGGGGTGTCGCTGCAGTATCCCAAACTCGTGACCGAGCCGGGCCGGGTCACCATGACCCCGATCGTCGTCGGTCTCAACAACCCGCCCATCGGCCTCGACTTCATCCAGCCCCTCCTCAAGGCGATCGCGCCGCTGCGTGAGGAGAGCAACCGCAAGATGATCAGCGAGGACTGCAACAACCAGGCGATCCTGCAGGTCGCCGACCTGGCACTCGGCATCCTCAGCGGCAGCGGCGCCGTCAGCCTGAGCGCCGGCGGGGTCACCGCGTTCACCGCTGCGACCGAGTTCCCCGAGCCACCGGCCCTCGAGATCCCCGACCTCGACGCCCCCACCATCGACGCCCCCGTGATCGACGTTCCGACGCCGGTCGTGACGGCGCCACCGGTCGCCGTCAACGACCTGACCCTCTCGCGATCGACGGGTTCGACCTCGAGCTCGTTCGCCGCCGACGATCTCGGGAGCAGCGTCGTCGAGTCGGCGCCACCGCTCGACACCGGCATCATCGACACCGCCCCCGTGGCGGCGCCGGTCGCCGAGGCCACCGGCCCGGGATTCGAACTGCCGTCGGCAGAACTGGTGTCACGGCGCATCGAACCCGGCACCAAGGGTGGGACGGCGGCGCTCGTCGGCGCCGGAGGCCTGGTCGGACTGCTGTTGTTGGCCGGCGCCGACCGATTCGTCATGA
>CALMLJ010000175.1 GCA_937868025.1 uncultured Acidimicrobiaceae bacterium | reverse complement strand
ACCAACAACGCTCAGGTCATCGCCGAGACAGCGTCGCTCGACCCCTCCACCGCCGATGCAGGCGGCGCCGCAGTCGCCAACGCCTCGGCGAACGGAACGGTCCTGACCACCGGACAACCCGAAAACCGACCGGGGGACCAACTGGCCAGCACCGGCATCGGATCACTCACCGGGCGCCTCCTCTTCTCCGGCTTCCTCCTCATCCTCCTCGGCCTGCTCCTTGTGGTTCCGAAACCCCGCAGCATCCGACAGTATCGATAGCCGCGTACCGGGGCTCGGTCGATGCGCCGGCGCGTGTTCCGCGTCCCCCTCTTTGGGGATCTGTCAGGTCAAACTGTCACCCGATCGTGCAGCAGTCCCCCTATTTCGGCGCGGTGTTGTGCTGTTGTGGGTCGCTCAGCTTCTACCGGTCCAAGGTGATCTGGGACAACCTCGAAGAGTTCGTCGACCAGCAGTTCCTCGGTCAGACCGCCACGTTCGGCGACGACCGTCGCCTCACGAACTACGCGCTTCGAGCCGGGCGCGTCGTCTTCGCCGAGGACGCACGCGCCCAGACCGCCGTCCCGGAACGGTTCGGTCACTACCTCCGCCAACAGGTCAGGTGGAACAAGAGTTTCATACGCGAATCGGTGTGGGTGCTGGGCACGTTCCCGTTCCGCCACGGGGCGTTCTGGTTGACATTGGCCGAGGTCGTCGGGTGGCTGATCATCGGCGGCCTCACCCTCGTTGGGCTCGCAGCCATCCCGTTCATCGCGAGCCCCGAACGTCTCGCGGTCTTCGCAGCGGTCACCGCGCTCGTCGCGTACGCCCGCAACGCCGCGTACCTCGACCACGCCCGACCGGGGCTACAGATGCGGGACCGGGTTGCGGTGTTCCTCCTCGCACCCTTCTACGGGCTACTCCACCTGGTCTTCCTGGTCCCGATCCGGTTTTGGGCGCTTGCGACCCTCAGGCGAACCCAGTGGGGCACCCGACGCGACATCGAGGTTCGCCTCGCAGCCGCGCCCTGAGGTCCCTCCGCCGACAAGCGGTCCCACCAAGATTGGTATGGCGACGACGGCCGGGCGACGATCCGACAGTGCTCAACGCGACGACGGCGATGTCGAGCCGACAGCGACCCGAGAAATCGGCCGTGCCCGACTGATGCACCCCCTACTACCGGTCGCGCGATCGGCGGCGTCGATCATCATCTTCATGACACGGGGGCATCCACCGACACGAATGATCGGGACGAGCAGCGGATTCCGCGAGACGACGCGAACGACGGGATCGGTCTTCGCTAACCGGGAGCCCGACTCGCCCTCCCGTCGGGTCGCGTTGTACGACCGCCTCGCGCGGGTGCGTGCGTCGCCACAGGCTGCAAAGCACCGTGAGAGGACCATATGATCGGCGTCAAGAGCGCGCTAGTAGCGCCAGAGGGATGGTCCGGATAGCGGGATTGTTGTGGTCACCCAGCGGAGGATGCCGTCGCCGAGGTTGCCGTAGGCGGGATTTCCCCAGCACCAGAGGGTACCGGGCGCGTCGAGGGCGCACGATTGGGCTCCGCCTGCGGACGGCGCCGTCCAGCCCGTTCCGGTGCCGATTCGTACCGGTGTCCGTCGCTCTGTCAGGGTACCGTCGCCGAGCTGTCCGCTTGTGTTGTGGCCCCAGCACCACAGCGTGCCATCGACGCTGGTCGCGCAGGTATGGCTCGTCCCGGCGCTGACGAGTGCCCAGGTGGTGGCGACGCCGACTTGGACGGGGCTGGTTCGCTGGGTGGTCGTCCCGTCGCCGAGCCGGCCGTTCGTGTTCAATCCCCAACACCACAGTGTGGAGTCGGTGCGGGCTGCACAGGTATGGCTCGTCCCGGCGCTGACGAGTGCCCAGGTGGTGGCGACGCCGACTTGGACGGGGCTGGTTCGCTGGGTGGTCGTCCCGTCGCCGAGCCGGCCGTTGGTGTTGAGCCCCCAGCACCACAACGCCCCGCCCAGTTCGGTGGGACTGCTGCACGTTTCGGTGACAGGTTGGGTGGGTGGTCAGGCCGCCTGAGCGGCAGGGTTGGTCATGGTGGTTTCGAACTCGATCGGGGTCAACCGGCCGAGGGCTTGTTGGCGTCGCCGTCGGTGGTAGGTGCGCTCGATCCAGGTGACGATCGCAATCCGGAGTTCCTCGCGAGTCGCCCATCGTTGGCGGTCCAAGACGTTCTTCTGCAAGAGCGCGAAGAACGATTCCATCGCGGCGTTGTCGCCGGCTGAACCGACCTGGCCCATCGAGCCGACCATGCGGTGACGGGCGAGCGCCCGGTGGAGTTTCCTCGATCGAAATTGCGATCCGCGGTCGGAGTGCAGGATGCACCCGGCGACGTCGGTGCGGCGGGCTGCAGCGTTGTCGAGGGCCGCTACAGCGAGCCGTGCCTTCATCCGACTGTCGATCGAGTAGCCGACGATCCGGTTCGAGTACACGTCTTTGACGGCGCAGAGGTAGAGCTTGCCTTCGTTCGTCCAGTGCTCGGTGATGTCAGTGAGCCACAGTCGGTTCGGCCGATCCGCGGTGAACACGCGGCGGACCAGGTCGTCGTGTGACGGGGCACCGACCTTGCCGTTCTTCGAGCGCTTCTTCTTGCCGAACGCCGACCACCAGCCCATGTCGCGGCAGATCCGCCACACTGTGCGTTCGCACACGTTGTGGCCGGCGACGCGGATCTCGTCGTAGAGGAACCTGTATCCGAACTCGGGGTCGTCTCGATGCGCGTCGAAGATCGCGTTGGCCAGCCAGGCCTCGTTCAGTTCGGCGTCAGTGACGGGGCAGGCGAGCCAGCGGTAGTAGTGCTGGCGACAGAGCTTGAGGACCCGACACGTCACCGTGACGGGGATTCCGTCGTCGGCGAGCTCGCTCACGAGCGGGTAGAACCTTTTCCCGGCAGGTTCGCCTGGGACAGATACGCCGCGGCTCGGCGCAACACCTCGTTCTCCTGCTCGAGCAACCGGATCCGCTTACGGGCCTCGCGCAGTTCGACGTTCTCGGTGCGGGTAGCTCCGGGCTTGGTGCCGCCGTCGGCGGCGGCCTGGCGGAGCCACTTCGACAGCGTCATCGGGTGAACCCCGAAGTCGGCGGCGATCTGCTCGAGGGTTACGCCGGCCGGGCGGTCACGGGCGACCCGCACGACGTCGTCGCGGAACTCGCGGGGGAAGGGCTTGGGCATAGCAACATCCTCTCAGGCCCACCCCGAGGGCAAGCCAGATCAGTTGTCACCAAACCGTGCAGCAGTCCCTATCGACCTTGTTTGCATCATGGTTCAGAGGTCGATCTCGAAGTCAGCGTCGTTGTCGGCTTCGACGCGTGGCTCGTGTTCGAGGGCCATCGTCTGCGCGGCGGTCCGTTGGAGCGAGGACCGGACTTCATCGACGATGTCGTTTGTGACCTCGGCGGTGTGCGCGTCCTCTCGTGACGTGGCGCCTTCGAGGTAGAGGGAGTTGTCGATGCGACCTCTCGACATCGCGGTGTACGCGGCCTCGGTCGTGAACTGGTCGCTGCCGAGCACGAGGCAGTGGTCGTAGG
>CALMLJ010000174.1 GCA_937868025.1 uncultured Acidimicrobiaceae bacterium | reverse complement strand
AGGTAGGGCTGGGCGATCTTGGTCGCGCCCGTACCGTTCTGGACGTTCTGGTACTCACCGCCGACATACACGGTGTCGCCGATCTGGGCGAAGCCCATGACGAGCGAGTTCAGATCCGGGAACTGGTCGGTGGGGTCGACGTTGTCGGTCACACCCCAGTTCAGGGCCTCGGGGTTGGACTTCAGGAACTTGCGGACGGTGCTCTCGGGCGTCCCCGTCGCCGGGATCGCCGGCTGGGCCGCCTCGGAGATCTTGGGCCGGAGCCAGACCTGGGTGAACGGGACCGTGCGCGTGCCGTTGTAGTACCAGTACGACGTCGCTGCGGTGTTCCCGCCGGTGTTCGAGTTGAAACCGAAGCCGCCGCGGCGGTTCGGGAAGTTGTTGTTGTAGGTCATCCAGGCGTTGACGCCGGTGAGGTTCGGCGATGCACCGGTCTGGCCGGTCAGGTTCGAACCGGAGAAGTAGGTGTTGGCCTTGCCGTACGACACGCCGTTGATCGAGACCGAGTCGAGCGAGATGCCGGCGCCGAACGCCCACGTCCACTTGTCGCGACCACCGAAGCCGGGCCGGGGGCCCTCGAGCTTCCAGCGGATGTCCTGCCACGACGTGCCGGTGTTGTTGGTGGCGCGCCGCAGGCGGATGCCGTCGTCGAGCGAGTCCGGACGGGTGTTGTTCAACAAGCCGTCGATGATCTTGTTGGAGTATGCGGCGACGCCGAACGCGTCGGTGCCGCTGGGCGTCGTCGCGATGGCGGACTGCACACCCTGGCCGGTCGACGGCCAGTTCCATCCGTCCCGGCCACGACCGACGAGCACCCAGCCACCGCCATCGGTCGTCATGTCGCAGTACACCCGCATCGGGGCGATCAGGGCTGGCGTCTGGACCCAGTAGGTCCCGTCCGGCGAGTTCGGGTACGACTGCTTGATCGACCAACACGACGCTCCGGCGTGCTCGGAGATCGTGCCGTCGCCCACGACGATGGCCGCCTCGACCTTGTCGTCCTGCTGCAGCTGCACGATCCCCACGCCGACGAGCGACGCGATGAGGAGGACGGACACGATCACCGCCGGAGACCGGCGGCGGCCGGAACCGGAACCGTTGGTCACATCTTGGATATTCGTCATCTCTACTACCGTTCGTTCACTTCGGTGAGGACATCACATGGAACCGGGGGGTCGAGTCGCCGAAACGGGGGAAACCGTGGGACTCGAGAGGCCCGAGGGGCGGGGAGTCAGCGGCCGCAGGCGTCGCCGAGGTAGACGTGCACGACCTTGACGGCGTTCTGGAACGCCTCGGAGGCGAAGTCTTGCGAGCGGGCCGCGTCGGCCGCCGCTGACTGGGCCGTCGTGAGCAGCGTCTGCACCGCTGCGGCGATCGGGGCCTGGGCTCGCTCGGCCACGGTCGTCAGGTCCTTCACACCGTCGACGATCGTGCTCGGCGAGGAGGTCACATTGAGCGTCGAGACCGCACGGTAGAACGGAGCGCTGATCTCGTCACAGCCGTCGAGCGGCTGGAGCCCGTCGACGTCAGGACGCCCGGGCTGGGGAAACGTCGGCGAGGGACTGGCCAGCGGATCACGGGCAACCGAGCCCGACGTGTCGTCGGCGGAGGGGCCACTCGAGGGATCGGGGGCCGCCAGGTTCCTGGCACCATCGTCGTCGTTGGGGGCCGGCACGCCCGCCACGCCACTCGGCTTCTTCGACGCGGCCTGAGCGGCGGCGAGTTCTTCTGCCGCTGCCTGCTCGGCCTCACCAGTCGAAGCGGCCGAACCGGAGCCGCCCGATGACGAACCGCCCGCTGCGGACGGCGAGCCGCTGCGGCGATCGGCGTCCTTCGCTGCGTCGTCGCCGGAGCAGCCGACGACGAGCGAGAACACGGCAATCATCGCCGCCACCAGCGCGATCGGCCGAACGCGAACGCGGGCGGGCCGCGCTCCGCCAGCACCTCGGGAACTGGTCATCACCGGCCTCCTCGCTGCAATACCACAGCAATCGTCCGGATCAGTATGCCGAGATCATTACGAAAAGTGACTCGGGTCAGGTAGGGGAGGTCGGCCTCGAAGCACTCGTGGAGCGGGGCACCCGTCTGTCGACCCGTCACCTGCCACTCGCCGGTCATGCCCGGGCGGACGGAGTGCCGCACGTGGCCGCGCTCGCCGAGTCGATCGACGACCGACGCCATCTCGGGACGGGGACCGACGACGGACATGGAACCGAGCAGGACGTTCACGAGCTGCGGAAGCTCGTCGAGGCTGAGCTTGCGGAGAACACGCCCCACGGGGGTGTGCCGGGGATCGTGGTCGACCTTGTGGGATTGACGCCGGTCCGTACCCTGGAACGGCCGTTCGGCGGAGCGACGGCTCCACCGCATGGTGCGGAACTTGAACATGCCGAAGGTCTCGCCGTCGAGACCGACGCGGTCCTGGGAGATCACCACATCGTGGCCGAGCGTCACCCGGAGCAGGCACCAGATCGCAGCCATCAGCGGCGCCAGACATGCCAGCATCGTGGAGGCGACGACGATGTCGAACGCCCGCTTGCCCGTTCGCTCGTAGAACGATCGACGCGTCCGGTCGGTGACCGAAGGGAGGATCAGGAGCGACGCCGGATCGGACCTCACGGCATCGATCCCCCGCCCCACTCGCTCGTCGTCTGCCTGCAATCGATACAT
>CALMLJ010000173.1 GCA_937868025.1 uncultured Acidimicrobiaceae bacterium | reverse complement strand
GCCCTGACCCGCACGATGGCGATCAAGGGCAACTGGCTGTACGTCGGTGGCTACTTCACGGGTATCTCCGGTGGTGTGGCGAGCCCGGCGACCATGGGGGCGGCGAACATCGTCCGGGTGTCCATCGAGGATGGCCGCCCCGACACGACCTGGCTGCCGACGGTGTCGGCCAACCTGTTCCACCTCGAGCCCTCGCCGTCATCGGATCGTGTATGGCTCGCCGGCAATTTCGTGAGCGTCAACGGTCAGTTCGCACGCCGAATTGCTGCGGTCAGCACGGTCGACGGATCACGTGCCGATCCCGCCAACATGCAGCAGTGGCAGCCCAGCCAGCCGATGGCCGATCCCACCCAGCCGTCCGAGTGCTGCGAGTACCAGTACGTGATCCACGAAGAAGGCAACTCCATCTGGAACGCCGGATCGCAGCACAACATCACGAAGAGCAGCCTCGCGACCTACACCCAGGAGCGGTACAGCGAGACCGCGGCCGGAGGTGACTTCCAGGGTATGACCTCCCAGAACGGCATCATCTACGCCGGCTGTCACTGCACGAACTTCACGTGGACCGACCAGGACATCTACACCCACCCATCGCAATACCCCAAAGCGACCCAGGCCGACGCCATCAACAGCTTCGGCGCCTGGGATGCAGTGACCGGCGAGTACCTCACCGAGTTCTATCCGTCGATCTACACGACCGTCGGCGAGGGTCCGTGGGAGTTCTTCAACGACAACGCCGGGTGCATGTGGGTCGGCGGTGACTTCGATCGCGGTGGGTGGAACGGGACGGGCTTCGACTACGTCGGCGGCTTCGCGAAGTTCTGCAACCGCGACACAACGGCACCGAGCGTCCCGACCAACCTGGCTCTGACGACCAACGGTGGCCGCGCTCAGCTGACTTGGACCGCATCCACCGACAATTCGCCGACGTCGATCCGCTACGAAATCCTTCGCGACGACCGGGTCATCGCCACCGTGTGGGGCACGTACTACCTCGACCCCGACTCGAGCGCCGGCTCGAACTACTTCGTCCGTGCGGTCGACGAGACCAACAACCGGTCGGCCTCGACTGCTGCCAAGAACTTCTTCGTGCAGCAGCCGCCGGCGACCCTCGTCGCCGCTGCCGATACGTGGCGGTACCTCGACGACGGCTCCAACCAGGGCACGGCGTGGCGTCTCCCGTCGACGTCGGTGGCGACCTGGCCGACCGGGGTCGCCCCGCTCGGCAAGGCGCTCTCGCCGACCACCGCGATTCCCACGACGGGGATCACGCAGTACTTCGTGAAGGACTTCAACGTCGCGAACCCGGCGAGCATCGCCACGCTTCGCCTCACGTTGCGGGCCGACGACGGCGCCGTGGTCTATCTCAACGGCAACGAGATCGCCCGGCACAACATGCCGTTCGGCTCGCCGCTGTTCTCGACGCCGGCGTGGGCAGCGCAGACCGTCAGTCCGTTCGACCTGAACTTCGACCTTCCGAAGGACGGCCTCGTAACGGGCCCCAACCGCCTTGCGGTGGAGCTCCACCAGAGCGCTGCAGCGGACGTCGACTCGATCTTCTCGGCGACGCTCATCGGCAATGCGCCGACGACGGATGTCATCGCTCCGACGGCACCGACCGTGACGGCACCTGCGATCAACAACACTTCGGTGCGGGTCGACTGGACGGCGTCGACCGACAACGTTGCCCCCGTGGCGTACCGCCTGCAGCGCAACGGTGTCACGATCAGCTACCGCAACGCCGGCAGCACGCTCACGTACACCGATCAGCAGCTCGTGCCCGG
>CALMLJ010000172.1 GCA_937868025.1 uncultured Acidimicrobiaceae bacterium | reverse complement strand
CATCACTGCACAGTAAAAGTCACACGCCGTCCTACGCCAGACCGGCGACCACCTCCGCGAAGTGCCCGGGGTCGGGAGCCCGATTGTTCACGAGGCTCACCCGGTCGGTGATGCCGGCGAGCCGGGCCCGGATCTTCGGAGCGATCTCGTGCGGCTCGCCGATCACGGCGATCTCGTCGAGGAACTCGTCATCGATGAGCTCCGCCATCGCGACCCACTCCCCCGCCGCGCCACGCCGTTTCAGCTCGGGGTGGAGTTCCCCCCGATCGTGCACGTCGAAGACCGGGCGATAGGCGGGCGTTGTGCCGTAGAACGCCAATTGCTGGCGGACGGCCTCGCGGGACCGATCGAGTTCCTCGGCAGTGCGGCCGGTCACGACGATCGTCACGGCCGTCAGGTCGAACGTGCTCGCCGAATCGGCGAGGGCCGGGCGACCGGCGGCGGCCAGGCCCCGCTCGATCGCCGGCACCGTCAACTCCAGGAGCGATCGGCGGGAGTTGAGCGGGTGCACCAGGAAGCCGTCGGCCACCTCGCCCGAGACCGCCGTCATCGCCGGACCGAACCCGGCGGTGAGAATGGGCGGCCGGCCGAACTCGTTCGGACCCGGGTCGAACGCGGGGATCATCCGGGTGTGGGTGTAGAAGTCACCGTCGAACGAGAGCCTCGTGCCGTCGCTCCAGGCATCCCAGATCGCACGGATGCCGAGCACCAGCTCGCGCATCCGACCAACCGGGTCGGACCACGGCATCGAGAACCGCTGAGTGATGTGCGGGGCGATCTGCGATCCCAATCCGAGGGTGAATCGACCGCCGGTGAGCGTCTGCAGGTCCCACCCGATGTTGGCCAGTGTCATCGGCGTCCGGGCGAACGCGATGGCGATGGCGGTCCCGAGCTGGATGTGATCGGTGTGCTCGGCCGCCGTTGCGAGCGGAAGGAACGGATCGTGTTTCGCCTCGAACGAGAAGGCCCGGTCGTAGCCGACGTCCTCGATCTCGCGGTACAGGGTCCGGACCGACGACAGGTCGTCGGTCGGGACGGTCATCGAGACGTGCACGGGCTCAGCGCGGAGGTTTCGTGCCGCACACGCTGGTGAACACGATCCGGGCCATCGAACGACGGAGGTCGTCGGCTCCGATGTCGTAGCCCTCGAAGCCGGCACGGTGCGACGCGACGTGCGCCAGCATCGAGACGAGCACGCCGGCGACGGCCATCGGGTCGAGATCGTCGGGGTGCTTACCGGCAGCGCGTTGCGCCTCGACCACACCGGCGAGCGCGATGGTGAACTCGTTGAGCAACCGCACCCGGATCGACCGGAACCGCTCGTCGCCCTCGAGGCTCGTCAGATCGAGCACACGCATGAGCGCGGCGTTGTCGTCCCAGAACTGGATGTACGCGTCGGCGATGGCTTCGGCAGCGTCGTAGCCCCGCTTGCCCTTCCAGTCGCTCTCGCGGACGATGCGGGTCAAGCGGTCGTTGCCGGCCTCGGCCATGTCCTCAGCGAGGGCGAGGATCGCCGACTCGACGTCGGGGAAGTACTGGTAGAAGGTCGCCGGCGACGTGCCGGCCTCCCGGGCGATGTCGACGACCTTCAAGTCGCGGTAGTTCGTGTCGCGCAACATGTTGAGCGTGCACGTGGTCAACCGGTCACGGGTGGCGCGACCGCGACGCCCCGGCACCCGACCGTCGGCCGCTCGCAGCTCGTCGTCCGGTACCGCGGTGGTGCTGCTCGTGTCGTCCGCCACGTCGCTCATCCTCGCACGGCCCCGGCCCGGCGATCGTCATCGAACCCGGGCATCACGGCGTTCCCGCCGATGACGACGCCACTGCCCGGTCGCGGAGCTCGAACTTCATGACCTTGCCGCCGGCGTTCACCGGCAACTCGTCGATGATCTCGACGGTCGCGGGCGCCTTGTAGTTGGCCATGTGCCCGCGGGCCCAGGCCTTGATGTCGGCGGCCGTCGCCGTCGCGCCGTGCTTCAACACGACGAACGCGTACCCCACCTCGCCCATCCGTTCGTCGGGCACACCGACGACCGAGACCTGCGCGATGTCGGGGTGCTCGGCCATGAGCGACTCGATCTCCGCGGGGTAGGCGTTGAAGCCACCGACGATGAACATGTCCTTCGTACGATCGGTGATCTTGAGGTAGCCGTCCTCGTTCATGATCCCGACATCGCCGGTGTGCAGCCACCCGTCGGCGTCGATGGTGTCGGCGGTCTGCTCGGGCGCCTCGAAGTAGCCGATCATCACCTGGTACCCACGGATGAGCACCTCGCCCTGCTCGCCGCGAGGGACCTCGTTGCCCTCGTCGTCGGCGATGCGAACCTCGACGTCGGGGATCGCACGACCCGAGTAGTTGGCGATGATCTCGGGCGGGTCGTCGTGACGCGAGACCGTTGCGATACCGCAGGCCTCCGTGAGGCCGTACGCCGACAACACCGTGTCGAACCGCAGGACGTCGCGCATGTCCTTGATGAGCTGCACGGGAATGCTCGCAGCGCCGGTCACGGCCAGGCGCAGGCTCGACAGCTTCGCGATGTCGAAGTCGGGGTGGTTGATGATCGTCTGGAAGATGGTGGGCGGACCGGGCAGCGTCGTGATCTGCTCCGACTCGATCAGCGACATCGCCGCTCCCACGTCGAACGTGGCCTGCGGGACGATGACGTTGCCCTTCACGAGCGACGCGATGATGCCGGCCTTGTACCCGAACGAATGGAAGAACGGGTTGATCACGAGATAGCGGTCGTCGGCTCGGAGGCCCACGATCGTGCCCCACGCGTCGAAGGCGAGCACCGTCTGACGGTGGGCGCACATCACACCCTTGGGGGCGCCGGTCGTGCCCGAGGTGAACAGGATGTCCGCGAGGTCGTCGGGCGAGATCCCGGCAATGCGGGCATCGAGCTCGTCGTCGGAGATGACGGCTCCGGCAGCGATGAAGTCGCCGCACCCGGTTGCCCCGCCGGGAGTGTCGCCTCGGAGCACGACCGTGTGCTCGAGCGTCGGCGTGTCGAGACCGTCGAGCATCGAGACGTAGTCGTTGCCGAGGAACCCCTGGACGGTGAACAGCACCTTCGCGCCGCTGCGGTTGAGGATGTACGCGGCTTCGCTGCCCTTGTACCGGGTGTTGAGCGGAACGACCGCGGCGCCGGCGAGGTGGATGCCGAACAGCGTGACCGGCCACTCCCACACGTTCGGGGCCCAGATCGCGACCCGGTCGCCGGCGCCCACCCCGGCCGCCATCAACGCCTTCGCCGTGGCACGGGCCTCGTCGGCAACCTGGGCGAACGTGAGCCGGACCGGCGGTTCGACGCTCAGGTCGACGATCGCCTCGTGGTCGCCGAAGCGCTCGACCGCCCGGGCCAGGAGGCCGGGCACGGTGAGGTTCTCCGAGTCCAACCCTTCGATCGCAGTCGCGCTCACCCTGTGCCACCTCCACAATCTGACGGACCGTCAGACGTTAACCGAACCGGCCCCAACCGAACTCCCGACGTGGAACCCGCCTGAGGCGGGTTCCACGTCGGAGTACCAAGGGCGTGCCTGCGGCCGACTACCCGATGGCGCCGGTCTCGCGCAGCGCGGCGATCTTGGCCTCGTCGTAGCCGAGCACCGACTGGAGTACGTCCTCGGTGTGCTGCCCGACGGTCGGGGCCTTGGTCATCTTGGGCATGTCGACGTCCATGAACTTGAGCGGGGTGCCCAACATGTCGGATCCGACCTCGTCGGCGGGCATCCAGTGGAACCGGTCCTGGAACTGCGGGTCCTCGGCGATCGTCTGCGGCGTGTTGACCGGGGCGATCGGGGTGTTCTTCTCGTCGCCGAACACGATCCACTCGGCGGCCGTCTTCGTCAGGAAGATGTCGCGGAGGATGGCCTGCAGCTCACGGTTGCCCTTGGCGTGGTCGCCGTACTGGCTGCCCGGCCACTTCTCGAACAGCTCGGGACGCTCGACGCCCTCACAGAAGTTCTTCCAGAACTCCTGCTCCGACGCCATGAACAGCACGTGACGGTCGTCCTTGGTCACGTAGAACTGGTAGCGAACGCCGTCGCGCATGCCGGCGGTGCCCGGAGCGCGGCGTTCGTAGTTGTCGCTGGGGTTGCCGGTGACCTCGTCCTCGGGACGCTCGTAGGCCTTCCAGGTCTCGCTGCGCAGCCAGTCCATCGCTGCGGACGCATCGGACTGAGCGATCTCGAGGGCCGAACCCTCGCCGGTGGCGCGTGCGCCCAAGATGGCGGACACCACACCGAACGCACCGAACAGCGGACCGGCGTGGATGCCCGTGGACGGGTGCTCGGGGATGAAGCAGAAGCCCTCGTCGTCGGTCTCCGCCTTCACGAGGCCACCCCACGTGTCGTACGCGACACCGTGGCTGGGCATGTCCTTGTAGGGGCCGGTCATGCCGTAGCCGGAGATGTTGCAGAACACGATCTTCGGGTTGATCGCCTTGAGGTCCTCGTAGCCGAGGCCACGCTTGGCCAGCGCACCGGGTCGCATGCCCTCGATGACGGCGTCGGCCGTCTTCGCCAGCTCACGGAAGACCTCTTGGGCCTCCGGCGTGCGCAGGTCGAGCACCAACGATCGCTTGCCCCGGTTGATGTGGAGGTGCATGAGGGAGACGCCCTCGACGATCGGCCAGGTCATGCGGCGGATGTAGTCGCCGGCCGGCGACTCGATCTTGATGACCTCGGCGCCGAGATCGACCAGATGCGTGGTGAGCGCTCCCGGACCGAGGATCGAGCACTCGATGATGCGGACACCTGCAAGGGGTGCTGGCTTGGCCATGGGTGGGAGTTCTCCTGGTCGATCGGACGGAATCTGACGAAATCTGACGAGTCGTCAGATTCTAGGTGGGCCGGCCGAGCGGAGCCCAGGCGAACCGGACAGAATGTCGGTCATGCAGATCGTCAAGAAGCACACGTTCGACGCCCCGATCGCCGATTGCTGGAAG
>CALMLJ010000171.1 GCA_937868025.1 uncultured Acidimicrobiaceae bacterium | reverse complement strand
TCCCACGTGAGACAGATGGGGGCGTCGAGCCCGCGCTTCATGTCGTCGGTGAGCGTCGAACGACGCGGCGCCGGCGGCTGCACGGCGATCACGGGAATCGAGCTACGAGCGGGCACGGATCATCTCCGAGGATTCGAGGGCGGCGAGCGCGGTCTGGAAGGACGGCCAACGTCGGGTGTCGACGCCGTTGGCGGTGAGGGTGTCAGCCACCGACGCGTGGTCGCCCAAGGTGGTGACCACGTTCACGATGTCGGGCGAGCGCAGGAAGCTGAGCCGCCGGTTGCCGAAGTGGTAGGCCAGGGCTCCGAAGGGCTCGGGTCGCAGGGAGACCTGCGGGTGCAGCTCGTAGGCCTGGTCGAGGACCACTCTCAGTAGACGCCGCACATGCCGTCGATGGAGATCTCCTCGACCAGCAGTTCGGTTTCGACGAGCTCGGCGTCCTCGACGGAGGCATCTTCGGCGGTCACGACGGCGTCGGTGAGGGCCTCGACGTCGACGGGGGCGACAGCGGTATCAGGGGTCAAGGTCACGGGGCTCATGGATCGTCCTCTCGAGGGGGGCGGGAAATCGCCCCCACGGTACTGGGTCGGGGATGGGGCCAACCACCACGGCGACCGGCCCTGATTCTGGTGGGCGCTCCGTCAACCGGAGGCCTCGCCGGCCGCCAGGCCGAACGTCGCCTCGACCGTGGTCACTGCCTCGTCGACGGCAGCGGCGAACTCGTCGGGTGGCAGGTCGTTCGCCGGTGCCGACCGGACCACGTCGAGGTCGGAGCGAAGGGCGGCGATCTGGGCGTCGCTCAGCCACGGCGCCGCGTCGAGCGCCGCCTGCTCGCCATCGAGAGAACGTTCCACGATCGGTGCGGCACCCCCGGATTCGCCGTCGTCGGTGACGGCCTGCTCGTACTCGAGCGGCAGCACCCGCAGCGCGGCCGCGAACTTCCGGCCCGCATCGCGAGACGCCGAGATCCGGTCGTCGATGGTGGTCGCCGTGCCCCGACCGAGAAGGAACCCGAGGAGGATGCCGACGATCGCTGCGGCGACCGCGGCGACGATCGTGGTCCGGCGGCGACGGCCGGCGCTGATGTAGAGGGCCATGCCTCGGTGCTCCTGTCTTCTCAGTGTTCGCGCGTGACGAGTGCGAGTGCGGTGCCGTCGCCGACCAGCGCCGTGACGGTGTCGACGTGATTGCCGGAGCCGAGTTCCAGCAGTTGGTTGGCCGTGAGCACCCAGACCGTCGGCGCAAGCGCGACGGGACCGAGGTGCCGGGTGTGCTGTTCGACCGCGGCGGCGAGCCCGGCGAGTTCGGCACTGCGCCCGCCCGCCGCAGCTGCGTTGATGACGACCAGCGCGCCGGACTCGTCGAGGGCGACATCGCCGAAGCGGTCGAGCACGACCAGGCGCACGAGGTCGTTGCGACCGGCGGTCTGGGCCCACCAGAACGCGCCCTCGGCACGAGCCGTGCCAGCGGCCCCAGCGGCGGTCAGGATCCGTGTGGCCTCCTGCTCGTCGATGGGCTGTCGCCCGGGCACGGCGCCGCTGTGCAGCGCGACGGCGCCGGTGGCGATGGCTCGGACCTGCGAGCGTTCGGGATCGGCCTCGAAGCGGACGTCGAGCGACTCGACCGCAGCGCCGGCGGCGAGCGCATCCTCGCGGGCGGCGGCGATGAGTTCGGCGATCTCGGCGGCCGTCGGGTTGCGGACCGTCTGTTCCCGTTCGGTGCGGATGAGCGACAACGCGTCACCGACCGACGAGATGACCTCGGCGTGCTCAGGCACCGAACACTCGAGACCGAGGAGTTTCGCGGTGTAGCGGCCGAGACCCCCGGCCCCGCCGCCGACCGCGACGATGCGGGGATTCACGAGGTCGTGCTCGTCGGCGACGGCGGCCACGAGCTCGGCCACGGCGTTGCCGGATGCCTCGAGCATCCGCCGGGCGACCTCGGCGCCGTCGAGCCTGAGCATGGGACCGACGACCGCGAAGGCGGCAGTCGCGGCTTCGGTCGAGCCCTGCGCGTAGTCGCCGGCGTCGATGATGCCGGCGGCGTTCGCCGCGCAGGTGTTGGTGAGGGCCACCAGCTCGCCGGACACGAGACGGATCCCGAGGTAGTCGGCGGGATCGCCCGGCTTCGGGGCGAACAGCTCGGGCGCCGCGCCGGTGATCTCGGTGGTGTCGAGGAAGCAGGCATAGCGGAGGCCGGCGATGTGGGCGCTGCGTGGACCGACGCCGTACACCCCCATCCCCGAGAAGCGGCTCCGCCGGGCACGGAGCATCGACCCGCCGGCGACGCCGATGACCCGCACGTCGACGGCGCGCAACGCGGTCGAGTGGCTGGCGACCCGGACGTAGGAGAGGGCCGGACGGCCGGAGTTGATGGCAGCGACGTTGGTCGACGTGCCGCCGACCTCGATGACGATCCCGTCGTCGACGCGCGAATGCCGGAGCACACCGGCGACCGACGCGGCCGGGCCGGAGTACAGCGTTCGGGCCGGGCCCTTCCTGAAGCCTTCGAGATCGGTGGCTCCGCCGTCGCCGCGCATCACCATGACGGGGGCGTCGATCCCCGCAGCGGCGACACCGGCGGCCACGACGTCGGCCGTCCGCACCGCGATCGGGAGAATGGACGCGTTGAGCGCTGCGGTGACAGCGCGGAGTTCCAGTCCGTACAGGCCCGACATCTCCGTCGAGGTGCACACCGGGAGGCCGGCAGCGGCGGCGATCTCGGCGACCACCGCTTCGTTCGACGAGTCCTCGGTCGCGAACGCCTCGGCGACGCACGCGGCACTTGCTCCGGCAGCAACGAAGCCCTCGACGATGCGCTTGATCTCGCCACGGTCGAGCCCGTCGCTCACGTCGACGAACTCGCAGAGCGTACGGAGCTGCTTGCCCGGCGCCAGCTCGACGTCGTCGAGCGTCGTGCGCTTGCGGGACTTCCGCAGATCGGGCCGGCGCCCCATGCCGATGACCCCGACCGTGCCGACGTCACCCTCGAGCAGCGCGTTGACGGCCTGCGTGGTCGAGTGGGTCACCAGGGCGATCGGGCGCCCGTCGAGCGACGCTGCGACGTCGGCGACGGCCCGCACCACCCCCTCGGCAACTCCGTTCGGGTGTTCGTGCGTGGTGGCGATCACCGACTGGGCGACGATGCCGGTGGCGTCGACGGCCACCGCCTTCGTGAAGGTGCCGCCCACGTCGACGCCGACGCGGACTGCCGGTGATGCGGTCACCGACTAGTTGGCGAGCGCCGGCTCGGAGCCGGTGACGTCGGGAAGCTCGACGACCGTGTGGTCGCCGGAGTCGGTGGCCGCCGGACGTGCCTGGCTGCGGCGAGGGCGGATCACGAACATGTACAACGCCCCGAGCAGGTACACCGCGGTCAACGCACCCTGGGCGATGACACCCTGGGCCGTCGGGTAGTAGCCGGTCGCCTGGGCCAGGAAGATCTGGAGGCGGGGCCACCCCGACAACGCGGTGAAACCGATCTTGTCGGCCTCCTGCAATGCCCGGATGGCGTTACCCAGGAAGGCGACCGAGGTGGCCATGATCAGGACCACCGCAACCGACATGAAGACGCGGATCGGGAGCTTGCGTCCGAGTTTGAAGATGAGGAACGCAACGACGGCCAGGGCGACGACACCGGCGACCGCGCCGGCGGCGATGTACCCGCCGAGCCCCGTGCCGAACGAGTTGAGCGCCTGGAAGAAGAGCGCCGTCTCGAACCCCTCGCGGTAGACCGAGGTGAAGCCGATGAGTGTCAGCGACGTGGCCGACCCGACCGACACCGCGGTCCACACCTTGGCACGGAGGAATTCCATCCACCGCCGCTGTTCGAGCCGGGCGATGAGCCAGAACGACACGTAGAACAGCATCGCGACGGCGACGAGCGCCACCACCGCTTCGAGAACTTCACGACCGAAGGGCAGCACGGCGAACACGGCGTCGACGGCGAAGAAGGTGGCGACCGTGGCGACGACGGCGAGGCCCACGCCACCGATGATGTGCTTGCGGTACTGCGTGTTCTTGGTGGCCTCGAGGTACCCGAGCAGCGCCGACAACAGCAGCACGGCCTCGAGCCCTTCACGGAACATGATCAGGAACGCCTGGCCGAATGCCAGGCTCGGCGCACCGAGGCCCTTGGCGGTGAGCTGGCGTTCGGCGTCGTCGACGAGGCCCCGCAGCTCGATGATCTGGGTTCGGATCTCGTCGGTCGACGCCTCGACCTTGATGCTCGAACGGATCTCGGCGAACTTCTCCTCCGCGGTGAGCGTCAGCTCCGGAGCGGCGGCGCGGAGCGGGATCTCGACCAGCTCGAAGTGGTCGAGGTAGCCACTGCGGGCGACGGCGAGGGCTTCGTCGCGCTTGCCCGCCTTGAGAAGGGCCAAGGTCTCGTCGATCGAGTCGCGAACCTTGTGGAGCTCGTCGAGCGCCGTCTCGCGGGTGGCGTCGCCCTGGGTCACGGCCGCCGGGGAGGCGGCGGTGGTCGAGGACGCACCGGCCGAGCCGCCGCCGAGCAGCGTCAACAGGGTCAGGAGCGCGCCGGCCAGCAGCGCCGCGACGCCGAAGCGTCGGGCACGATCCGAGGCGGCGAAGGCGGTCATCCGGGGTGCTTCGCCAGGTACTCGGCGATGGCGGCCGTGATGTCCTTTGCCCCCAACGCACCCTTCTCCTCGTCGCCCTCGACGCCCGAGGACAGCAGCGACATGCTGTCCTCGATGTCGACGTAGACGTCGGGCTCGTTGCGCTTGATGGTGCCCTCGATCTCCTGCCACACGGGCTCGAGCTCGTCGTCGGCCTTGGCGGCGCGGGCCGTGTCGGGTCCGGCGGCGACCAGTTCGTCGACCGATGCCTGCATCTTCGCCAGACCGTCGGCGACCTCGGCGTCGGTCGCGACCCGTTCCTCGGGCGCGGTCGTCGTCGGGCCGCCGTCGCTGTTCGACGAGTCGTCGGAGGTGCACGCGCCGAGGAAGGTCGGCCCGACCAACATGGCCACGATCGCCAGGCGTCCGAGGGCTCGATGCGGGGGCTTCGACATGCTGTTCTCTCCGGGGATCAGGCCGGACGTGCCAGAGCGCACCACCGGTCTTAGGTATCCTTAACGTACCCACGCGCCGAGCAGCGCAGCAAGGTGCCGGAGGTCACTCCGGCGACGGGCCGGCCTCAACCGGTGACGTGGCCGTCGGCGAGCTCGAGCGCCTTGTCGATCGCGGCAAGCCCCAGCCGGACGTCGTCGGGCGAGGCGTTGCACGGCGGCACGACGTGCACCCGGTTGAAGTGGGTGAACACCCAGACCCCCTGCTCCCGGCACGCGGCGACGATGTCGGCCATCGGCTTCGCGTCGGCACCCGACGCGTTGTAGGGCACCAACATCTCGCGGGTCTCGCGGTTGCGCACCAACTCGATGGCCCAGAACACGCCGAGCCCGCGGGTGTCGCCGATCGATGGGTGCCGCTCGGCCATCGCCGCCAACTCGGGACCGATCACATCGGTGCCGAGCATCGTGGCGTGGGCCAGCGTGCCCTCCTCCTGGAAGATGTTGATCGAGGCGACAGCAGCCGCACACGCCAGCGGGTGCCCGCTGTAGGTGAGCCCGCCGGGGTAGACCCGCTCGTCGAACGTGGCCGCGATCTGCTCGGAGATGATCACACCGCCGAGCGGGACATAGCCCGAGTTGACGCCCTTCGCGAAACAGATGAGGTCGGGGGCGACGTCCCAGTGCTGGCTGGCGAACCACTCACCGCAGCGACCGAAGCCGGCCATGACCTCATCCGCGATCATCACGATGCCGTACCGGTCGCAGATGGCGCGAACGCCGGCGAGGTAACCGTCGGGTGGGACGAGGATGCCGTTGGTGCCGACGACGGGCTCGAGGATGATGGCCGCGACGTTGGCGGCTCCCTCGAACATGATGAGTTCCTCGAGGTGGGCCAACGCCCGCTCGCACTCCTGCTCCGGCGACTCGGAGTGGAACGACGAGCGGTAGGGGTAGGGGCCGAAGTACCGGACGACACCGGGGATCGACGGCTCCGACGGCCAGCGACGAGGGTCGCCGGTCATCGTGATCGAGCCGTGGGTGGCGCCGTGGTAGCTGCGGTGGGCGGCGAACACCTTGTGGCGGCCGGTGTGCAGGCGGGCCATGCGGATCGCGTTCTCCGTCGCCTCGGCGCCGCCGTTGGTGAAGAACACCTTGTCCATGTTGTCGGGAGCGACGTCGATGATCAGGCGGGCGGCCTCGGACCGGTCGGCGTTGGCGTGGAACGGCGCGATGGTGCACAGCCGGCCGGCCGCCTCCTGGATCGCGGCGATCAGCTTGGGGTGCTGGTGGCCGAGGTTCACGTTCATCAGCTGGCTGCTGAAGTCGAGGTACTTGTTGTCGTCGTAGTCCCACATCCAGCTGCCCTCGGTGCGGGCGATGGGGAGCGGGTTGATGAGCGCCTGCGCCGACCACGAGTGGAAGACGTGGGCCCGGTCGTGGACGTGGGTCGACGTCTTGTTGTGGTGGTCGAACGAGTCGAGAACTTCAGCCATGTGACGATGCCTACCTGTTCGTCGGGAAACCGAGGTCGATCTGGCTGGTCGACGGGTCGGGCCAGCGCTCGGTCACCACCTTGGTGCGGGTGTAGAAGTGGATGCCGTCAGGACCGTACATGTGGCTGTCGCCGAACAGCGACGACTTCCATCCACCGAAGCTGTAGTAGCTGACCGGCACCGGGATCGGCACGTTGATGCCGACCATGCCGCACTCGACGTCGAACGTGAACTGGCGTGCAGCACCGCCGTCACGGGTGTAGATGGCACACCCGTTGCCGAACTCGTGGTCGTTGATGAGCTGCACGGCCTCTTCGTAGGTGTCGACGCGGATGACCGAGAGCACCGGGCCGAAGATCTCCTCGGTGTGCATGCGGGACCACGGCGTCACGTTGTCGACGAGGGAGACGCCGATGAAGAACCCGTCGCCGTCGAACTCCTGCTCGCGGCCGTCGCGAACGACGGTGGCACCCTCGTCGCCGGCAACGTCGAGGTACGACGCCACCTTGTCGCGGTGCTCGCGGGTGATGAGCGGGCCCATCTCGTTGTCGGGATCGGTGCCGGGGCCGATCTTCACCTTGTCGAGGCGGGCCTCGATGGCGTCGACGATCGGGTCGCCGGCCGAGCCGACGGCCACAACGACCGAGATCGCCATGCACCGCTCACCGGCCGAGCCGTACGCGGCGCTGATGGCAGCGTCGGCGGCGGAGTCGATGTCGGCGTCGGGCAGCACGATCATGTGGTTCTTGGCGCCGCCGAGCGCCTGGACCCGCTTGCCGTTGGCCGTGCCGGTCTCGTAGATGTAGCGGGCGATCGGGGTCGACCCCACGAAGCTGACGGCCGCGATGTCGGGGTGCGTGAGGATGGCGTCGACTGCCTCCTTGTCGCCGTGCACGACGTTGAACACCCCCGCCGGCAGGCCTGCCTCGGCGAGTACCTCGGCGATGAACATCGACGCGGACGGGTCCTTCTCGGACGGCTTCAGGATGAAGGTGTTGCCGCACGCGATGGCGTTGGCGAACATCCACATGGGAACCATCGCCGGGAAGTTGAACGGCGTGATGCCGGCCACGACGCCGAGCGGCTGGCGGATCGAGAACACGTCGACCCCGCTCGCGACCTGCTCGCTGAACCCGCCTTTGAGGAGGTTGGGGATGCCGCAGGCGAACTCGACGTTCTCGAGGCCGCGGGCGATCTCGCCCATCGCGTCGGACGGCACCTTGCCGTGCTCGGAGCTGACGATCTCGGCCAGCTCGGCGCGACGGTCGTCGAAGATGGCGCGGGCCTTGAACAGGATCTCGGCACGACGACCGAGCGACGTGCGGCGCCAGTCGCCGAAGGCGTCCTTGGCGACCTTGACGGCGGCGTCGAGGTCGGCGGCGTTGGCCAGGGGCAGCTCCCGGGTGATCTCACCGGTTGCCGGGTTGAAGACGGGACTCGTGCGAGTGGAGGTCCCGGGGGTGGACTCGCCACCGATCCAGTGGGTCATCACGGCTATCAGCTCCTGTATTCGTTGTGGGACGAGCCTACCGGTACGAATCCCGCTGTGTCAGGGCGAAGGTCGGGTCGAGATCAGCGCCGATCCGGCGATCGTCCCGCCGATCGTCACCACCGGTCCCCTAACGTGGCCGACCTATGCGCCGGACCCTCGCCATCGCACTCGTCATCACCGCCTTTGGCACGGTCGGTTGCGGTGACGGCACCCCGGTGCGCGACATCACGCCCGATCCCACGACCGCAACGGTACCGACCCTTCCCACGACGACCCCGGCCATCGCCGAGACGACGTCGCTCGGCGGAGACGCGGATCCGGCGGCACTGGCGCCGGCGACCCTGCCCGACGTGTCCGATCCGATCCTCGCGTCGTACCAGCCCGCGCTCGACGGGCTCGATTCCGTCCTCGGCACCGAGGGGACGACCGCCGCCCTCGTCCGCATCCAGATCGCCACGCCGACGCAGGCATGGAGCCCGGAGATGCTTGCGGCGCTGTTCGCATCGTTCTGCAACGACTGGGAATCGGACGACTCGGCCGGCGAGGGCGTCGGCCCCCTCACCGAGCAGGGCCGCTCCGACTGGGCCGCGGCCATCGTCGCCCCACTGCACCTGTCGCCGTTCGACGCCCGCTCCGCGGTGGACTGGGCGCTCGCCGACGTGGCGTTCACCCCGCCCTGCCAGTAGT
>CALMLJ010000170.1 GCA_937868025.1 uncultured Acidimicrobiaceae bacterium | reverse complement strand
GTCGGGAAGGCGCTGGGAAGCCGGGAGCGACTCGACCCAGGGCGTCCGATGCTCCATCAGCGCGACCGCGGTGAGGACGGTGAAGTCGCCAGGCGAGACGTCGTCGAGCTCGTCCCACTCGAGGGGGAACGACACCGGAACTCCGGGGCGGGCCCGGGGGCTGTAGGCGGAGGCGACGGTGGCGCCGCCGGACCGGGTGGAGTCGACGAACACCTTCCCACCCCGGTCGGCCTTGATGTAGGCGGTGGTTGCGACGTCGGGGTCGAGGAGCTCGGCACGACGGGCGATGGCGCGCGTCGCCGCCGCCACGTCCTCGGGGTCGTGGTCGGGATCGACGGGGACGAAGACGTGCACGCCCTTGGCTCCGCTCGTCTTCACCGCGGCGGCGAGCCCCACCTCGTCCAGCGCGAGGCGCACGAGCTCGGCCGCGGCCACGGCACCGGCGAAGCCGCCCTCGGTGGGCGGGTCCAGGTCGAGGATCAGATCGGTCGCGTGGTGCAACGAGCCGGCGCGACCGAGGGTCGGGTGGTACTCGACGGCGCGTTGGTTGGCGAACCACAGGAGCGTCCGCCGGTCGTTGCACAGGGCGTACCGCACGGCGCGCTGTGACGCCTCGGCCCAGATCTCGACGGTCTCGATCCAGTCGGGGGTGTACTTCGGCACGTTCTTCTGCATGAACGGCCGCTGGCGGTCGGTCGCGCGGACGACCGACAGCGGTCGGTCGCGGAGCACCGGGATCAGTCGCTCGTGGACGGCGTCCAGGTAGTCGACGAGGTCGCGTTTGGTCACGCCGGCGCCGTCGAACAGCGGTCGATCGAGGTTCGTGAGCCCGACCCCGTCACGGACCTCGTCGGGTGTGCTCGCCATGGTGGCCCCTCCGGCGTCGGGCAGACGGCGTCGGTGCCGCCCCGGTGTCGCTGCCGCGATCGGCTGCTCGCACAGTGTGACGTGAACGCGTCATCGGTGCGTCGGCGGCGATCGCCGGGTAGGTTGTCACGAGTACCTGGTCGCGGGGCCGGGTTGATCGGGAGGGGAGCCCCAATGCGCAGGCTGTCGACGTTGGCCACACTCACGGCGGTGCTCGCCCTGTTCGCTGCGGCGTGTACGCCCGGCGGGCCGGCACCGATCACCTGGAAGGTGAAGCCGGCGACCATCCAGGTCATCTCGAAGAACAGCCAGGTCACGGCCGGCGACCGGCCCTATGTCATCCAGGTCGGGTTCCGTTCGAAGCTCGGTGTGGCCGGCTCGTCGAGCGCCCAGATCTCGTCGCAGTGCTCCTCGGGAGCGCTGCCCGCGCCCGACGCCGCTCCGGCTGGCACCACGGTCGGCATCCCGGCCGGCACCGCCGACATTCCCTTCCCGGATGCGCAGAACCTCGACATCGGCGACGTGCTGTTGTCGACGGCCCCGTTCGAGATCTTCGGCACCCTCAGCTTCGCGGTCAACCGCAACGCGCCGCCGTTCGTCACCGGGTGCGCCATGACCGATGCACTCAACGGCGCGTTGGTCGGCGTGCTCAAGTCGTCGCTCGACGTACTGATCGCCGGCTCCGCAGTGCCTCCGACCCAGGAGCAGCTGATCGACCTCATCGTGTCGAACCTCGGCAACTTCCTGTCGGCCGCCGGCAGTTTGATCGCAGCGATCATCGAGGGCCTCGGCAACCCCGACGCGATCGTGGGCGTCGGCGTGCAGCTGCTGCTGCCCACGGCGGGAGCGTTCACGGGTCTGCTCGACACCGCGTTCGGCGTCGCCGGTCTGTTCAGCCCGGAGCTGGCCAACGGCTTCATCCCGATCCCGAGCCTGCCGAGCGCAATCAAGATCAAGGTCGGTCCGCTGGCCCCGTCGGTGTCGGTGTTCGACTTCGACAGCAGTGACAGCGGCGGCGGGCACTGGGTGTACACGAGCACGATCGGCGTCTGATCGGCGAGTCGCCATCTATATGCACTTGTCAATGTATATAGAGGGCTCTATATTTCTCGTCGATGGCGACCCAGCAGACGCGTCGAGCCGACACCCGCGTGCGATTGCTCGCGGCTGCGGCAGAACTCTTCGCCGAGCGTGGCGTCGACAGCACGTCGATCGGCGCCATCGCTGAGCTGGCAGACCGCACCTCCGGCGCGGTCTATGACCACTTCGGTGGCAAGGACGGCGTGCTCGTCGCGTTGCTCGACTCGTGGGTCGTCGACCTGAGCGCGGTGATCGGGGCAGAACTCGCCACGGCAACCACGCTCGAGGAGCGGCTGGCCGTGCTGTGGCGCAACGTGTCCGCGCCCGCCGTCGGCGACGGCCGGTGGATTGCCCTCGAGCTCGAGCTCTGGACCCACGCCTCGCGCGACCCCGCCGCTCGTGAACACCTCGCTCGCCGGTACCGCGGCGCCTGGCGCGGCATCGTCGAGCTGGCCGACGCGTCGAACGACGTGTCCCCCGATGTCGGTCCTGCCGTCATCGGGTTGCTGTTCGGCCTCGAGATGATGCGGCGGGTCGACCCCGTCGCGGTCACCGATCGGCTCGCCATCGACTCACTCACTGCTCTCGTCCAACGGCATCGATCCGATGCCACCACCCGGTGAAGGGATACACCAACCATGCGTACTCAACTCTGTGACGACCTCGGGATCGAGTTCCCGATCTTCGCGTTCACCCACTGCCGCGATGTCGTCGTCGCAGTGTCGAAGGCCGGCGGCTTCGGCGTGCTCGGCGCGGTCGGGTTCTCGCCCGAGCAGCTCGAGATCGAGCTCAACTGGATCGACGAGCACATCGGCGA
>CALMLJ010000169.1 GCA_937868025.1 uncultured Acidimicrobiaceae bacterium | reverse complement strand
GCGTTCGCGACCGGTTCGAACTCGATGGTGTGCAGCACGAGTTCCCAGTCCAGGGGGCCGGCGTCGCGCTCGACCACCTGCAGCGTCCCGTGGCGCAGCGGGAGGTCCCGGGGGCCGAGCGCGGCCGTGGCGACGGTGAGTTGGACGTGACGCATCGGTGGTGAAAGTACATTGCGACGGTGATCATCACCATCTCCCTGCGGGACATCCACACCGATTGGGCGTGGGTGGTGATCGTGTCCAACGGCCTCGTGGGGCTCTGGTCGACCGGCGCCTACTGGCTGGCGCCACTCCGCCTGCGGTCGATGTGGTGGTTCGTGGTCGCCGCAGAGGTGGCCATCTTCGTCCAGGTGGGCATGGGCGTGTGGCTGTTGGCGGTGCAGAACGTTCCGGCGCCCGACTTCCACACGTTCTACGGCTTCGTGACCCTCATCTCGGTGATGATCCTCTTCGCCTACCGCAACCAGCTGCGCGCCCACCTGTACCTGTTGTACGGCCTCGGCAGCCTGTTCCTGATGGGGCTGGGCCTGCGCGCCGTCGTCTTGGGCTGACGTCTGAGACCCGGGCCCCGCCCGACTGGAGCGCTCAGGTGCCCTGACGCGGCTCTGGAGCGCTGAGGTGCCCGTTTCGGGCACCCTGGCGCTCCAGAGTGGCGGGTGATCGACGGGCAAGGACCCGTCAGTGGCTCAGTTGGAAAGCCGCTTCTCGAGGTTCTGCAGCTCGTCGCGCATCTCCTGGGGGAGTCGCTCGCCGATGAAGTCGAAGTGGCCTTCGACGAGGGAGACCTCGCCCCGCCACGCATCGCTGTCGACGGCGAGGATCTTCGCCATCTTGTCATCGTCGATGTCGAGGCCGGTGCGGTCGATCGACGCGACGGTCGGCACGTTGCCGATGGGCGTTTCGGCGGCCTCGGCGGTGCCGTCGAGACGCTCGATGACCCACTTGAGCACACGGCTGTTCTCGCCGTAGCCCGGCCACATGAACTTGCCGTTCTCGTCCTTGCGGAACCAGTTGACCCAGAACATCTTCGGCAGGTTCGAGGAGTCGGTGGCCTCACCGATCTCGAGCCAGTGCTTGATGTAGTCGCCGACGTTGTAGCCCATGAAGGGCAGCATCGCGAACGGGTCGAAGCGCACGTCGCCGATGGCGCCGGCAGCGGCAGCGGTCTTCTCGGAACTCATGATCGAGCCGAGGAAGACGCCGTGCTGCCAGTCGAAGGCCTCGGTCACGAGCGGGACGTTGGTGGCGCGGCGGCCGCCGAAGAGGATGGCCGAGATCGGCACACCCTTCGGGTCCTCCCACTCGGGGGCGATGGCGGGGCACTGCGCCGCGGGGGCGGTGAAGCGGGCGTTCGGGTGGGCGGCGGGGGTGCCGGACTCGGGGGTCCAGTCGTTGCCCTTCCAGTCGATGAGGTGCGCCGGCGCCTCGGGCGTCATGTCCTCCCACCACACGTCGCCGTCGTCGGTCTTGGCGACGTTGGTGAAGATGGTGTTCGACTCGATCGACGCCATGGCGTTGCGGTTGGTGGCGTCGTTGGTGCCGGGCGCCACGCCGAAGAAGCCGGCTTCGGGGTTGATGGCGTAGAGCCGCCCGTCGGGGCCGAACTTCATCCAGGCGATGTCGTCGCCGACGGTCTCGACCTTCCAGCCCGGGAGGCTGGGGATGAGCATCGCCATGTTGGTCTTGCCACAGGCGGACGGGAAGGCGGCGGCGACGTAGCGCTTCTCGCCGTTCGGCGGGGTGAGCCCCAAGATGAGCATGTGCTCGGCCATCCAGCCCTCGTCGCGGGCCATCGTCGACGCGATGCGGAGGGCGAAGCACTTCTTGCCGAGGAGGGCGTTGCCGCCGTAGCCGGAGCCGAACGACCAGATCTCACGGGTCTCGGGGAAGTGGCTGATGTACTTCGTCTCGTTGCAGGGCCAGGCGACGTCGGGGCGGGTGGTGCCGTCGGCGAGGACGAGCGGGTAGCCGACCGAGTGCACAGCGGGGACGAACTCGCCCTCGTCGCCCAAGACGTCGAGGGCGCCCTGGCCCATGCGGGTCATGATGCGCATGTTGACCGTGGCGTAGGCGGAGTCGGTGAGCTGCACACCGATGTGGGCGATGGGGGAGCCGAGCGGGCCCATCGAGAAGGGCACCACGTACATGGTGCGGCCCTTCATCACCCCGCGGTACTGCTCCATCATCTCGGCCTTGAGGGCGGCCGGCTCACGCCAGTGGTTGGTCGGGCCGGCATCGATCTCCTGCTCGGAGGCGATGAACGTGCGGTCCTCGACGCGGGCGACGTCGTTGGGATCGGAGAGCGCCAGGTAGCTGTTGGGACGCTTGGCGTCGCTCAGCTTCTCGAACACACCGGCATCCACGAGCTCCTGGCAGAGACGCTCGTACTCCTCGGCGGACCCGTCGCACCAGTAGACGTCGTCGGGCTCGAAGATCGAGCGCCACTGCTCGACCCAGTCGAGCAGCTCCTGATTGCGGGTCGTTCCTGGCATGGTTCCTCCGGTTTCGCCACCGAATTGTTCCTGCCGGCGGCAGGTCTGGATTCGTATTGCTTAAAGAAGTCGTTCGAGTGACGCAACGGCCAATCGAGGTATCTCCGACCATGTGGGGGGTTCCCACGACGTTCGAGTGAACAGTCTGACCGGTACTGCGTACATCTCACCTATCGGGGGACGCCCGGCGACAGGGACCAAAGTCCCGTCAGTTCGGATCGACCACCGGGTCGGCGCTCGGAAGGGTCTCATGGAACCCCGGAGTGCCCATGTCTGCCTCGGAACCGAGCCGGAGCTGGGTGGCGAGGCCGTCGTCGGTCAGCTCGAACGTGACGCGCTGGCCTTGGCGCAGCATACGGAACACCGACCCCAGGAGGGCGTCGGGGTGAAGGTCGTAGTCGGCCAGATCGGCATCACAGAGGATGACACCGTCGCCGGTGCCGGGATCGAAGGCCTTGATGACGCCCTGCATGACGTGCCTAGGGAAGGACGCGGGCGACGGGCTTCTGGACCTTGCCGGACTTGAGGCAGCCCGTGCACACGTTGACCCGCTTGGGCGCACCGTTGACCACGGCGCGGACCCGCTGGATGTTCGGGTTCCAACGACGCTTCGTGCGGCGGTGGGAGTGGCTGACACTCATGCCGAATCCCGGCTTCTTGTTGCAGATCTCGCAGACGGAGGACATGGTTCGGCACCTGATCGTTCGTGGGGATGGAGGCTGGTTGGATGCACCGAGGGCGCGGCCCTCGGCGGGCTCTCCAAACGCTCCGGCAATGTTAGCAGCCCCCAACGGGCGCCCCCCAATCATGCCGGCCACCGTCGGCAACCAGTGGGTGTCACCGTGAGCGGGTAGCTTCCCAGCCGATGGATCCACTGACCCAATTGCGGGCCGACGACGTGGTCGACGTGCTGGTCGCGGCGCAGGAGTCGATGCTCGCCCACGCCCCGGCGCTCGATCGCCTCGACCGCCTCGACCAGCTGGAGGGCATCGACGGCGGTGACACCGGCACGCATCTCGCCGCCACGCTCGGCGCCGTGGTCGCCGGCCTCACCCCCGGCGTCACGCTCACCCAACTCGCCACCGACCTGCAGTCGGTCGCAGCGAGCGCCGGGGTCGGCCGGTCGGGTCGCATGCTGGCGGCGTTCCTCGGCGGGTTCGCCGAGCTCTGCCGCAACGCCGATGCGCTCGACCCGGTGCGGTGGGCGATGGCGTTCGAGGCCGGCTCCGACGCCATTGCCGAGGCCACGGCCGACGTCCGCCCCGGGGCCCTGCCGTCGGTGGCCGAGGTGTTGGCGGCGGTGGCGCTGCGTGGGGCCGACGACGGCATGGCGCTTCCCGAGCTCGTCATCGAGGTGGCCGACCGAGGCCTCGACGCGTTGGAGCGTACGCCCGAGCTGTGGGCGCCCCTCGCCGAGGCCGGGGTGGTCGACGCCGGCGGTGCCGGCCTGCTCGTGCTCGTCGACGCGTTCGTGGCGGTCATCCACGGTGACGACCCCGAGCTTCCCGACTGGGAGTTCCCCGAGGACGCCGACGACGACGGTGAGGTGTTCGCCGACGAACGGTTCCGCTACGAGATCACGCTGTCGCTGTCCTCCCCGGCGTCTCCCGGCGCCGACCCGGCGACCGCCGTCGACGAGCTCGGCAAGCGCCTGCAGCGCGCGTGGATCAGCCTCGGTGACGAGGTGCAGCTGCTCACGGCCGACGGTCGCCTGACGGCGTCGGTCTGCAGCGACGACATCGGTGCCGTCATCGAGGCGGCCGTCGGGCTCGGGCGGCCGTCGGGAATCGTGGTGCGCGATCGCCGTGGCTAGTTCCGCCCCGCCCGACCCCGCGCCGATCACGCTCGCCGATCTGGCCGCCATCCCCGTCGAGCGGCTGAGCGGAGTCGGCCCGAAGAAGCTCGACGGTCTCCACAAGTTGGGCATCGACTCGCTCCTCGACCTCCTCACGCACTACCCGAGGCGATACCTCGACCGCACCAACCAGGCCAAGGTGCGAGATCTCCGCCCGGGCGAGGAGGGCATGGTGCTCGCGACCGTTCGGTCGATCTCGTCGCGGCGGGTCAAGGGCGGTCGCGCCATGGTCACCGGCGACATCGCCGACGAGACGGGCCGGCTCAAGATCTCCTTCTTCAACCAGGGCTGGCGCGAGAAGCAGCTCCCCGTCGGCACCGAAGCCATCTTCTACGGCAAGGTCGAGGACTTCCGGGGCGTTCGCCAGATGACGAATCCCGTCGTCGACCTGATCGGCAACCGCACCGGCAAGATCATTCCGGTCTATCCCCAGAGCGAGAAGTCGGGGCTGAGCACGTGGGACCTCGGTGACATGTGCGCCCAGGCCCTCCGCCGGTGCGAACCCCGCGGCATCGCCGAGCCCCTGCCTCCCGTGGTCCTCGAGCGGTTCGACTTCGTCGATCGGCAGACGGCGCTCATCGGCATCCACACCCCCGAGTCCATGGGACAGTCGGCTGCGGCCCGCAAGCGTCTCGTGTTCGACGAGTTGCTGCGCATCCAGCTGGCGCTGGTGCTTCGCAAGCGGGCGCTCGAACTCACCTCGGTCGGCATCGTCCACGACCCCTCGACCGCGCTGATGTCGAGCTACTGGCAGCGGCTGCCGTTCCCGCTCACCGGCGCCCAGCAGCGAGTGATCGGCGAGATCATCGCCGACCTCGCCCGCCCGATCCCCATGCACCGGCTGCTGCAGGGCGACGTCGGCGCCGGCAAGACGGTCGTGGCGGTGAGCGCATTGCTGGCGGCGGTCCAGGGCGGGCACCAGGGGGCGATGATGGCGCCGACCGAGGTGCTGGCCGAGCAACACGCGCTGGGGTTGCGGCGCGACCTCGCCGGGTTCCAGGTGCCCGCCGAGGAGGGTTCGCTGTTCGAGGACCGCGAGCTGCGCATCGCCCTGCTGACCAACCGGGTCACGGGTGCCGAACGCAAGCAGATCCTGGCCGACCTCGCCGACGGTGGCGTCGACATCGTGGTCGGCACCCACGCGCTCATCCAGGACGCGGTGAAGTTCCGTTCGCTCGGCGTCGTGGTGATCGACGAGCAGCACCGGTTCGGTGTCGAGCAGCGTGCTGCGCTCCGAAGCTCGAATCCCGACGGCACGGCACCCGACGTGCTGGTGATGACCGCGACCCCGATCCCTCGGACGGCGGCCATGACGGTCTACGGCGACCTCGATGTGTCGGTCCTCGACGAGCTGCCCCCGGGCCGCACGCCGATCGAGACGAGTTGGGCGCGTTCGGAGGCCGACGTCGACGACGCGTGGAAGCTCGTCCGGGGCGAGGTGGAGCAGGGCCGGCAGTGCTACGTGGTCTGCCCGCTCATCGAGGAGTCCCAGAAGCTCGAGGTGTCGTCGGCGACCGAGACCTTCGAGCAGCTGTCGGCCGGCGAGCTCTACGGCCTGCGGTTGGCGTTGCTGCACGGCCGTATGACGTCGCAGGAGAAGGAGGCCACGATGACGGCGTTCCGTCGCGGTGATCTCGACGTGCTGGTGGCCACGACGGTGATCGAGGTCGGCGTCGACGTGCCCAACGCCACCGTCATGGTCATCCTCGACGCCGACCGGTTCGGCATCGCGCAGTTGCACCAGCTGCGGGGCCGGGTCGGGCGTGGTGCCCACCGGTCGTTCTGTGTGCTCGTCGCGGGGGAGCCCACGCCCGACGGCGAGGCCCGACTCGAGGCCATGGTGCGCACGACCGACGGGTTCGACCTGGCCGAGGTCGACCTCGATCTGCGTGGCGAAGGCACGATCATGGGGGAGCGGCAGAAGGGCCGCAACGACCTGCGCCTGGCCTCGCTCCGCCGTGACCGGCCCTGGGTGGAACGTGCCCGCGAGGTCGCGTTCGAGCTCATCGACGACGACGCCGGGCCCGGCGACGGCCTGCACCACCTCCCGGCCCTTCGTGACGAGCTGAAGCTGTTCCTGGGTGAGGAGGACGAGGAGTTCCTCCTCAAGGGGTAGCGACGCGCGCCGGGCGTTGGCAGGTGTGCACCACAGCGCACGCCAGGCGTGCGCTGGGGTTCATTCCTCTCGGGATTCCGACGGCCGATCGTCGAGAATCACGTCCGGCCGGGGGAGCGTCCGGCGCGGACTACCGTGCTGCCCATGCGCGTGGTGGCCGGGACGGCTCGGGGACGGACGATCGACGCCCCGCCGGGCACGAGCACCCGCCCGACCTCCGACCGGGTTCGCGAGTCGATCTTCAACGCCCTCGGGTCGCTCGACGTCGTCGTCGACGCCACCGTGCTCGACCTGTTCGCCGGTTCCGGAGCGCTCGGCATCGAGGCCCTGTCGCGCGGTGCCGCGAGGGCAACGTTCGTCGAGTCGGACCGCCGCGCCGCGCGGGTCATCGAGGAGAACCTTCGCCGGTGCGGCCTCGACGACCGGGCGACGGTCGTGACCGCTGACGCGACGCGGTTCGCCCTCCGCGGCTCGACCTTCGATCTGGCCCTCGCCGACCCGCCGTACGCGTTCGACCAGTGGCCCGACCTCCTCGACGCCGTCGACGCCGAGACCCTCGTGATCGAGTCCGATCGCGCCGTCGCGGTCACCGACCGATGGGATGTCGTGAGGGACCGCACGTACGGAAGTACGGTGGTGCAGATCGTGACCCGGGCGAACCCGAACCCGCCCGTAGCCCCCAGGAGTTGATGCAGTGACCGTGGTTCTCTATCCGGGTTCGTTCGACCCCGTTCACAACGGACACGTCGAGATCGTCGAGACCGCGGCCCGGCTGTTCGACAAGGTCGTGGTCGCGGCGATGCGCAACCCGCAGAAGGGTGAGCCGCTGTTCTCCCTCGAGGACCGACAGGCCCTCATCGAAGAGGCGTTCGCCCACCTCGACAACGTCGAGGTCACGATGTTCAGTTCCCTCGTCGTCGACCTCGCCCGCAACGTCGGCGCACATTTCATCGTGAAGGGCCTGCGGGCGGTCTCCGACTTCGAGTCGGAGTTGCAGATGGCGCAGATGAACCGCTCCATCTCCGGGGTCGACACCTTGTTCATCCCGACGACCTCGTCCCACTCGTTCCTCGCGTCCAAGCTCATTCGCGACATCGCCCGCTTCGGCGGCGACGTCACCTCGATGGTCCCGCCGTGCGTGGCGGCGAAGTTGAAGGAGCAGTACCCCTCATGAGCCGACCGATCGAGGACGGCGTGGACGACTCGTCGACGACGACCGACACGCTTCCGACCTACCGCTCCGAGGATCAGCTCCGCCAGCTGGTGGAGATCGTCGAGGTGGCCCGGTCGGTGCCCATGTCGTCGACGGTCATGGTGCATCGCGAGGAAGTCCTCGACATCCTCGACGACGTACTCGCCCACCTCCCCGACGAGCTGCGGGCGGCCCGCTGGTTGCTCAAGGAGCGGGAGGAGTTCCGCGCCAAGGCGCATCGCGAGGCCGAGGAGATCATCGCCGACGCGAAGTCCCACGTCGCTCGAATGGTGCAGCGCACCGAGGTCGTGAAGGCGGCGAACCAGCACGCTCAGCAGATCCTCGACGACGCCGAGCAGGAGTCGCGTCGCATGATGCGCGAGGCCGAGGACTACTGCGACCAGAAGCTCGCGAGTTTCGAGGTGGTCCTCGATCGCCTGTCGAAGACGGTCGCTGGTGGTCGCCGCAAGCTCGCCGGCACGACGATCGCGGAGGCCGAGCTCGGCCACCGCACCGCCGGTGTGTACGACGACGACGATTCGTCGGAAGCAGCAGCGTTCTTCGATCAGGAACTCGATTGATCCCAGCCCGACGGACGCGGGAGGTTGGACGATGACCGGCGGCAACCCACTTCTCATCAACGTCGTCGAGCTTCGCCGCTCGGTCGGCAACCAGAAGACGGTGTCGGAATCGGTCGAGCTCGACGACGTCGGGCTGGCGAGCGTGCGCGTCGAGGTCGGTTCGGCGCTACAGGTCGACCTCCTGCTCGAGACGTTGTCGGGCGGTATCGCCGCGACCGGCACGGTCACGGGCCGTTGGAACGGCGAGTGCCGACGATGCCTCGAGAAGGTGGAGGGTCCGCTCGACGTCGAGGTCGCCGAGGTGTTCGAGGAGCACCCGACCGAGGGCGAGACGTATCCGATCTCCGGTGACCACATCGATCTGGAGCCCATGGTGCGCGAGCTGGCCATCCTCGGGCTGCCGATCAACCCGCTCTGCCGCGACGACTGTGCCGGGCCCGTGCCCGACGTGCTGCCGGTGTCGGTCGAGAGCGACGAAGAAGCCGAACCGGCGCCCGATCCCCGCTGGGCGGCGCTCGACGCCCTGCGCGACCTGACCTGACGGGGCTGCCGCAGCCGGAGTTACCACCGACGAACCGGACGCGGCTATGCTCTCTCGTTCGTGCGCCACGGTCCGTGCGCGCCGCCAAGACCACCTCCCCACGAGTGAGCAGGAACGACGATGGCCGTCCCCAAGAAGAAGATGTCGAAGTCGAAGACCCGCATGCGTCGGGCGTCTGCTTGGAAGCTCTCGGCCCCGTCCCGCAGCCTGTGCCCCCGTTGCGGTGTGTCGAAGCTTCCGCACGTCGTGTGTGGCAACTGTGGTTGGTACCACGGTCGCCAGGCCATCGAAGTCGACTGATCGACGTCCGCGAGGGTTGGTCGGCTGACCGCCCGATGCGCACATAACGGATTTAGGTCGTCTAAGCTGCCGTCCGGCTCGGCCCTCGGGGGTGCTGGTGGCGGTTGCTCCGCCTCAGTTCGGTCGAACCGACGAACGTTTCTTCGAGGAGTTGCCGCGATGCCTGCCGAGACCCATACCCACTTCGCGTCCCTCGATCGTCAACGGATCGTCGAGATCGTCCAGGAACGCCTGGGTGAGATCCTCGAGATCGAGCCGTCGACGATCAAGGAGACCGATTCGCTCGTCGACGACCTCCACGCCGACTCGCTCGCGCAGTACCAACTGGTGGAGGCGCTGGTCGACGAGTTCGGCGAGCGCACCGTGGGTCCCGGCATCGAAGTCGAAGACCTCGAAGACCTCGAGCTCGTGAGCGACGCTGTCGACTATGTCGTCGCCCGACTCGCTTGAGCCTGGCCGACTCGTCCTGCTGGGCGACCTGTCGCGCCGTCTCGGCCACGACTTCTCGGGTCTCTCGCTGCTCGACGCGGCACTTCGGCACCGTTCGTGGTGCGGTGAGCACGGCGCCGTCCCATCGAACGAACGGCTCGAGTTCCTGGGCGACGCCGTGCTGCAGCTCGCCATCACCGAACGACTCTTCGCCGCCGACCCACCGCTGCCCGAGGGTGTCCTCGCTCAGCGTCGGGCGGCGCTCGTGAACACACGCACACTGGCCAATGCGGCACGCCGCGTCGATCTCGGTCCGGCGATTCGCCTCGGGCGCGGCGAGGCCGCGACGGGCGGGCACGACAAGGACTCCATCCTCGCCGACAGCGCGGAGGCCGTGATCGGTGCGGTGCATCTCGACGCCGGCTTCGACGCTGCCCGTGCCGTCATCTTCTCGCTCCTCGAACCCGATCTCGAGCGGGTCGAGGCGGGCAAGGACACCGGTGACTCGAAGTCGCGGCTGCAGGAACGAGCGGCTCACGAGCTCGATCTGGTGCCCCGCTACGAGGTCTCCGGCGCCGGTCCCGACCACGCCCGGGAGTTCGAGGCAGCGGTCCTGCTGGACGGCGTCGAATGGGGTCGCGGCGAGGGCCGAACGAAGAAGGAAGCCGAGCAGGTGGCCGCAGCTGCAGCCCTGCAGCGGCTGGTCGACGAAGGGAAACTGACCGATGAGCATGGCTGAACTGCCTGAGCTGGAGATCCTCCGGCGCGACCTGGACAAGGACGTGGTGGGCAAGAAGATCAAGACCGTCGAGGCGCCGAGCGCGGCCACGATCAAGCGCGCCGGCACCAAGAAGTCGCTGATCAGCCGGCTCGAGGGGGCGAAGATCGACAGCGTGAGCCGCAAGGGCACGTGGATCCTGCTCGGTCTCGACACTGGCGAAGTCCTCATGATCGGTCTCGGCGACCGCGCCCAACTTCAGCGCAACCAGAACAAGGACGCCGTGGCCAAGGGCACGGCCGTAGTGCTGACCTTCACCCAGCACGGCCAGCTCCGCCTCGTCGACCCGGCCAAGAGCTCCGAGCTGTTCGTCGTCACGGCCGAAGAGGTCGACGACATCGTGGGGCCGCTCGGGCTCGACCTCGTCGACGAACCCGTGTCCTGGACGAAGTTCGGTGAGATGGTGCTGCGCCGGGGCGGCAAGCTCAAGGGCATCCTGATGGACCCGACGATGCTCGTCGGCATCGGTCCGATGTACAGCGACGAGATCCTCTTCGAGGCGGGTCTTCGGTACGACCGTCTGGCCGACAAGCTGTCGACCCAGGAGATCCGGCGTCTGTACCGGGCGTCGGTCGAGATCGTTCACGACGCCGTCAAGCACGGTGGTGCGACGGTCGGCGCCGACGGGTTCCTCACCCTGTCGGGCGAGCCCGGCGGCTACGGCCCCATGATCAACGTCTACGGCCGCGACGGCGAGATGAGCCCGCGTGCCCGCGGCCCCATCGTGAAAGCCAAGTTCGGCTCCGGCTTCACCTACTACTGCGAACAGACGCAGGTCTGAACGAGCGCCTTCGGCGCCGTTCAGACCTGCCTCCTGATGGCCTCGGCCGCGTACGCCTCAGGTTCGCTCGCTGCGCTCGCTTCTTCCGGCTGCGCTCCTCGGCAGCAAATCCATGCAAAGAGTGCCGACATCCGCCGGAATCTGCATGGATTTCGGGTTCCGGGCCCATCTGACCGCATCGACGGTCGTCGCCTAGGCTCCGGGCCGTGTTCCTGAAGACGCTGCAGATCAAAGGCTTCAAGTCGTTCGCCGATGTGGCGACGCTCCAGCTGGAGCCCGGCGTCACCGTCGTGGTCGGCCCCAACGGGTCGGGCAAGTCGAACGTGGTCGACGCGATCGGTTGGGTGCTCGGCGCTCAGGCACCGTCCGCCGTGCGATCCCAGAAGATGGACGACGTCATCTTCGCCGGTTCCGCGAAGCGTCCCGCGCTCGGTCGGGCCGAGGTCGGCCTCACCATCGACAACTCGTCGGGTGTCCTGCCCATCGAGTTCAACGAGGTCACGATCACCCGCACGCTCTTCCGGTCGGGCGACAGCGAGTACGCCATCAACGGCGTCAACTGCCGTCTCCTCGACATCCAGGAGCTGCTCAGCGACTCCGGTGTCGGCCGTCAGCAGCACGTGATCATCAGCCAGGGCCAGATCGACGCCGTCCTCAACGCCAAGGCCGAGGAGCGCCGCCTGATCATCGAGGAGGCCGCCGGTGTCCTCAAGTACCGCCGCCGCAAGGAGAAGTCGGAGCGCCGGCTCAACGCGACCGAGGCCAACCTGCTGCGCATCCAGGACCTCCTCCGTGAGGTCCGTCGCCAACTCCGCCCGCTCGAGCGTCAAGCCGACGCGGCCCGTCGCCACGACGCCGTCATCACCGAGCTGGCCGCCCTCAAGCTCCACCTCGTCGGCCGCGAACTCGCACGGCTCCGCACCCAGCTCGCCGAGTCCACCACCCGGCAGAACGAGCTGCGCAACGCCGATCGTGAGCTGCGCCGGGTGCTGGCGGGGCTCGACGCCGAGGTGCTGGCCACCGAGGCACAACTGTCGTCGATGGGCGGCGACGACTTCGGCGACGCGCTCGTTCGCTACGAGTCGCTCCGCGAACGCGCCCGTGGCCTGCAGTCACTGCTCACCGAACGCCGTCGTGGCATCGATCGCGATCGCAACGCGTTCGTCGACCAGGCCGTCGTGGCATCGCTCGAGGCCGAGCACGCCCAGCTGAGCGCCGAGTTGCGCGAGGTCGAGTCCGAGGGCGTGGGCGCTGCCACCGACAGCGGAGCCCTCGCCCGTGCCGAGGCCGAGCTGGCCGAAGCCCGTGCTGCATTCGAGGCCGACTGGGGCGACGGTGTGGCCGCGCCGCCGAGCGAGGCCGCGGAGATCCGCGGTGAACTCGCCGCGCTGCGGGCGACCATGGAACGGACCGAGAGCGACAACCGCCGCCTCTCCAACCAGCGTGAAACGTTGGTGACCAAGGTCGAGCGTCTTGCCGCCGAGTTCGAGCGCATCGGTGGCGAGCGTGCCGCCGCGCACGACAACGTCGAGTCCCTGGCGCGCCAGGCGGCCGAGGCCGAAGCCGAGCGGGCTGCCGCCGAGGAGGCGATCGTCGAGATCGAGGCTCGCGCCACCGCCGCTGCGGCCGAACATCACACCGTGGCTGCCCGCGCCGAGGCACTGGCCCTCGCGCTCGATGGTGCCCGCCAGCGCGCCGGCGCCGCCCACCTCGCCGAGCTCGACGGTGTCGTCGGCACGTTGCTCGACGTCGTGCAGGTCGAGGCTGGTTGGGAATCCGCGTTCGAGGCCGCTGCCGGCGAGGCGTTGGCCTCCGTCGTCGTGGCCGACGCCGAGGTGGCACGGCGGGCGCTCGAGGCACTTGCGGGCGGCGAGCTGAGCGGTGCCGTCCTGGCCATCTCCCACGCCGTGGCCCAGGCACCGCGCGTCGCCGTGCCCGTCGGCGTCGGCCGTCCGGTTCGAGATCTCGTGAAGGCCACCCGCGCCGACGTCGAGCCGCTGCTCGACGCTCTGCTCGCCGGCGCCGTCGTGATCGAGGGCGAGTGGGCCGAGGCCGTCGACGTGGCGCTCGCTCATCCCGACGCCACGATCATCACCCGCAGCGGTGACCGGTTCGGCACCACCGGGTGGCGCATCGGCCAGTCGAGCGCCGGAGCGACCGGTGCCGCGCTCGCCGAGGCCGAGGAACAGCTGGGCAGCGCCCGCGTCGCCGCCGAGGACACCGCGCTCGAGTTGGCACGGGCCAAGGAGCGGCTCTCGACCGCCCGCCGTGATGCCAACGACGCCGAGAAGGCCAACGACCAGAACGCCAACCGGGTCCGCACCCTCGACGACGTGTTGCGCCGCGCCGAACGCGACCGCACCGAGGCCGAGGCCGAACTGGTCACCGTCGACGGGCACCTCAACGAGCTCGCCCAGCGCATCGAGCGCGAGGTCACCCGTCGCACCGACCTCGAGCAGCGGCTGCCCGCGCTCGAGGCCGTCGAGTCGGAGTTGTCCGAGCGGGCCCGCACGATGGCGGAGGCCCGGCGCAACCTCGAAGCCAAGGCCGGCGAGGTCGGTGCGCTCCGCACCGACGTCGAGGTCAAGGTCGCCGGTGTCGAGGAGCGTCGTCGCTTCCTCACCGACCGGCTCGCCCAGGTCGACGAGCGTCTCAGTCGCAACCAGGCCGAGCGCCTCGCTGCCGAGCAGAAGCGGCTCGAGCTCGATGCCCGCGCCGAGGTCACCGACACCCTCATCACGTTCGTCGCCGACCGTCTCGGTGCCGTGGAGGCCGTGCTCGAGGTGCTCCGGGAGGCTCGGCGCCGTCAGTCCGAGAAGACCCGGGCGGTCAGCGCCCAGCTCGAAGCGCTCCGCCGTCAGCGTTCCACCACGGAGAAGGAACTCGAGGAGCACCGCGAGCGCATCCAGCGCTCCGAGATCTCCGACGCCGAGACCCGGCTGCGGCTCGAGACCGCCACCGAATCACTTCGCAGCGAGCTCGATTCCGAGCCCGACGTCGCGATCGCAGCTGAGTGTCCCGAGCTCCCCGACGGGATGTCGCCCCAGGCCCGGCTCCGCGAGCTGGAGCGCGAGGTGCGCCTCATGGGCCCGATCAACCCGCTGGCCCTCCAGGAGTTCGAGGCGCTGCAGGAGCGCCACCAGTTCCTCGAAGCGCAGCTGGAGGACATCCGGGCGACGCGCAAGGAGCTGTCGAAGGTCATCAAGGCCGTCGACGAGGAGATCGTCAACGTCTTCGCGTCGGCGTACGCCGACGTCTCCCAGAACTTCCAGGCGCTGTTCGACATGCTGTTCCCGGGTGGCCAGGGCGGTCTCACGCTCACCGATCCGTCGAACCTCCTCGAGACCGGCATCGAGATCGAGGCACGGCCGTCGGGCAAGAACGTCCGCAAGCTCTCGCTCCTCTCGGGCGGTGAGCGCTCGCTCGTCGCGTTGGCGTACCTGTTCGCCGTGTTCCGGAGCCGCCCGTCGCCCTTCTACGTGATGGACGAGGTCGAGGCGGCGCTCGACGACGTGAACCTGCACCGGTTCCTGTCACTCGTGGCCGAGTTCCGCTCGACCGCCCAGCTGCTCATCGTGAGCCACCAGAAGCGCACGATGGAAGCGGCTGACGTGCTGTACGGCGTCACGATGGAGCCCGGTGGCTCGTCGCGGGTGATCAGCGAGAAGGTCGGCGCCGCCAGCGGCGGCTCCTGATCCCGGCGGGCGCCGGGCGGCGTCTACTTCTTCTTGGTGGTCGTCGACTTGCTCGTCGGCTTCGTGGTCGTCGTCGGGTTCGCGGCTTCGTTGGCGGCGAGCAGGCAGCGGGCGAGGATGGTCGACAGCTCGCCGCTCACCTTCTCGGAGATGTTGGGGTTGGGGCCGCCGGCTCGGTCGAGTTCCTTGTTGATGGCCGCGTTGTCCTTGATCTGGTCGTACGCACACTCGGCAACGGGCTTGGTGATGCCGCTCGCTGTCGTCTGTTTCACGAACTCGTCCTTGGGGAAGGCCTCGTCGCCACCGCATCCCGAGAGCAGGAACGCCGATGCGAGCGCGACGGCGAGGACTCGGGGCGGGGTGAACGGACGCATGTCCGCATGGTACCGGCGGAGGAGCACCGGGTTGGTTAGGGGAGGCGCTGGAACCAGACGAGGGACATCGCACCGCTCAGTGCCAGCGCGATGAGCGCGCCCGCCACCAACTTCCAGGTGACTTCCTGCTGTTCGATGTCGTAGCCGACGGCGCTGCCGAGGCGGTCGTACACCTGCTCGAGTTCGCCGGCTGTGGCGGCGGCGAATGACTCTCCGCCTGTCTCCTTGGCGACCTCGGCCAGGGCCGGCTCATCGACGGGCACCGGCACCAATTGTGTGGAACCCGAGCCGTCGTCGATCTCGACGACGCCGTTGGGGGTGCCGTACGCGATGGTGAACACGGGAACCTTGGCCTTGTTGGCACGCTCGATGGCGGTCGGAACCGGGAGGCTCTGGCCCTGGTCCTTGCCGTCGGAGATGAGCACGATCACGGCGGGGATCTTCGTGTCGCCCTCGCTCGGCACCGAGTTGGCGATCGCGGTCAACGACGTGTCGATGGCCGCTCCGATGGCCGTGCCCTGACCGAGTTCGAGGTTCTTGATGGCCCGCACGGCAGTGTCGCGCTGGGTGGTCGGCGGAACCAGCAACTTGGTCGAGCCGCTGAAGTCGACCACGCCGAGCCGCACCTTCGGCGGCATCGACTCGACGAACTTGACCGCGGCGACCTTGGCGGCATCGATGCGGGTCGGGCTGACGTCGGTGGCCTGCATCGACAGGGAGGTGTCGATGGCGAGGATGATCGTGGCCCGCTCCTTCGGCACCCGTTCCTGCGCCTGCGGCTGGGCGACGCCGACGACCATGGCCGCGAGGGCGAGCAGGTACACCGATGCGACGACGTGTCGGCGCCACGACGGCCGCTTCGGTGCAACCTTGTCGAGGAGGTCCATGTTGGAGAACCGGACGGCGTACTTGGTCCGCCGGAACTGCATGGCGATGTAGGCCGCGGCCATCGCCGCCACGGCGATGAGCCACCAGAGGCGGCCGGGGGAGATGAAGCTCCAGTTCATGGGGTGTTCCGATCAGCGGGGGACTGGGTGGTGGCTCGAACTCAAGGGCAGAACGTGACGGTGCGGCACGGTCGATCGACAGGGCAGCTACCGGTGGGCGCCGCCGACGTTGGCCTGGCGGCGTTTGGTCGACGCGACGTGGCGGGCGAGGTCGAGGAGCCAGTCGCGGTCGGTGCGGAGTTGCAGATGATGGGCTCCCGAGCCGGCGATCGCCAGCCGGATGTCGGAGCGCTGTTCGGCCGCAGCGGTCGCGTAGCGCTCCCGGAGCCCTCGATTGTTGGTGTCGATCTCGCGGGTGCGACCCGACTCGGTGTCGATCAGCGTCAGCACGCCCATCTTCGGCAGGTCGAGTTCACGCGGGTCGAGCACTTCGACCGCCAGGACTTCGTGGCGCACGCTCAGCGTTGCCAGCGCGTGGCGCCACGTCTCGGGGTCCTCGAGCCAGTCCGAGATCACGACCACGAGCGATCGCCGTCGAGACACCGACGCCGCCCGTTTGAGGGTTGCGGCCAGGTCGGCCGCGGGAGCTGCGTCGGCGCGGGGTGCGCCCTGGATCTGGTGGAGGATCGAGAGCAGGTGCTTGCGGCCCTGGCGTGCGGGCACGGTGACGGCCCCGTGGCTGCCCGAGATGACGGCGCCGATGCGATTGCCGCCCCGCGAGGTCAGGAAGCCGACGCCTGCGGCCGCGGCCAGGACCAGGTCGCGCTTCTCCCAGGTGACGGTGCCGAAGTCGAGGCTGGCCGACCGGTCGGCGACGATCCACGTCTCGAGCTCGCGGTCGGCGATCGACTCGCGGATGTGGGGTGTGCTCATCCGCGCCGTGACGTTCCAGTCGATGCGGCGCACGTCGTCGCCGGCCTGGTACTCCCGCGCCTCACCGGGCTCCGAACCGTGCCCGGGGACGAGACCCCGGTGGTCGCCGTGGAGGATGCCGTCGAGGCGTCGGGTGACGTCGAGCTCCAACCGCCGCAGCACGTCGGCAGCCCGACGGTCGCCCATGGGCCCCGCACCGGGGCCGACGACGTCGGTCCCACCGGCGGGATCGGGGGAGGAGCGCTTCGCCACGGGTCAGCCCCAGGCCTGGGAGTCGGTGCCCGAGCGGTAGTAGGCGTCGTTCGGGCCGGCGATCTGGCTCGGCTGGATGACAGGGGCGGGGACCGTGGACAGCACGCGGATCATGATCTGCTCGGCGTCGACATCGGCCGCCAACGCCTCGTAGGTGAGGACGAGGCGATGGCGCATGATCTCGGGCGCCACGTCGAAGATGTCCTGGGGGACCACGTAGTTGCGGCCGCGCAGGAGGGCCATCGCCCGACCCGCCCGCACGAGGCCGAGGCTGGCGCGCGGGCTGGCGCCGAACTCGAGGTAGGGGGCGAGGTCGGCGAGGCCGTAGTTCTGCGGCGTGCGGGTGGCCAACACGAGGTTGACCGCGTACTCGACGACGCTGCGGTCGCAGTAACACGCGTCGGCGGCGGCCTGGAGCCGCAGCACGTCGGCCAGGCTGACCACCTCGGCCGGCTGGGGTGGGGAGACGCCCATGCGGTTCACGATCTCAAGCTCTTCGTGCGGCGTCGGGTAGCCGAGGACGATCTTCATGAGGAAGCGGTCGCGCTGGGCCTCGGGCAACGGGTAGACGCCCTCGTTCTCGATCGGGTTCTGGGTTGCCAGCACGAGGAACGGGTTCGGGGCCGGGTGGGTGGTGCCACCGATCGTGACGTGGCGCTCCGCCATGACTTCGAGCAGCGCCGACTGCACCTTGGCGGGCGCCCGGTTGATCTCGTCCGCGAGCACGAAGTTGGCGAAGATCGGGCCGAGCTCGACGTCGAACCGCTCCGACGACGTGCGGTAGATGCGGGTGCCGACGATGTCGGCGGGCAGCAGATCGGGCGTGAACTGGATGCGGTTGAACGTCCCACCGACCGTGCGTGCCATGGTCTCGACCGACAGGGTCTTCGCCAGGCCGGGAACGCTCTCGAGGAGGCAGTGACCGTTGGCGAGGAGGCACACGATCATCCGCTCGATCGCCCGGTCCTGGCCGACGATGACCTTCCGCATCTCGAACAACATGCGCTCGAGCAGCACCGACGGGTTCACGGGCTCGGGAACGAGCTCGAGTGCTTGGGAATCGGTCATCGTGGGTTCCTCCGCGTCGGACGCGTGGTCGGGGGGTCGGCTGGGCTCAGCGGTGTAACCGTACGAGGGATCCGCCGGAACGTGGTGGAAACGCGCTGAGTCGCGTCTCAGTCCGACCGCCAGGTGGGCGCGCGGGTCTCGGCAGGGCGACGGCGGCTCGTAGGCTGGCCCCCATGTTGGCCCAGAGCTCCGTTGTCCTGCCGATCATCATCGGCGTCGTTGTCCTCCTCGTCGGATCGGGCGCGTTCGTGGTCTCGTCGCGCTCGAAGCGCGGCGAACTGGCACCTCCGACCACC
>CALMLJ010000168.1 GCA_937868025.1 uncultured Acidimicrobiaceae bacterium | reverse complement strand
TTGCGACCGCCCTCGGCGGTTCGGTCCTGCCCGCACCGTTCGAGGAGATCGGGTGGATCGAGATCGAGCCGGTGGCCGATGTCGAGCACCCCATCCCGACGGGCCCCTGGTTCCAGTGGCACCTCGACGTGTTCACCCCGCCGGCCGACGCGACCGTGCTGGCGACCTCGCCCGCGGGTGCGCAGGCGTTCCGCCTGCGCGACAACCTCGCACTCCAGTTCCACCCCGAGGTCGACACCGCCGTCCTCCAGGAGTGGATGATCACCGACCGCGATCAACTCCGTGAGTGCGGCGTCGATCCCGACGAGCTCCTCGAGCGCACCGCCCGGGAAACGACGAAAGCCCGCACCCGGGCCGAAGCCGTGGTGCGGGCCTTCCTCGACAGCGTGGACTACGCGGCAGCCCCGACCGGCGCCTCACTGGACGTCGACTGACCGGAGCGCTTCGAGAACAGCACCGCACCGATGAGCACCACGACCGCGCCGCCGGCGATCACGAAGCGGATGCCGTCGTCGCTCAACGACAGCACGGCCGGGAGCACCAGCAACGAAACGAGGTTCATCACCTTGATGAGCGGGTTGATGGCGGGGCCCGCGGTGTCCTTGAACGGATCGCCCACGGTGTCACCGATCACGACCGCCTTGTGGACGTCGGACCCCTTGCCGCCGTGGTTGCCTTCCTCGATGTACTTCTTGGCGTTGTCCCACGCACCGCCGGCGTTGGACAGGAAGTTCGCCATCAGCTGACCGACGACGATGGCGGCGATCAGGTAGCCGCCGAGCGCGTACGGACCGAGGCCGAACCCAACGGCCACCGGCACGAGCACGGCCAAGAGCGCCGGCGTGATGAGCTCGCGGAGCGCAGCGCTCGTGCAGATGTCGATGACCGGTCCGTAGTCGGGCTTCTCGGTGTAGTCCATGATCCCGGGCTTCTCACGGAACTGACGACGAACCTCTTCCACGACCACACCGGCCGTGCGACCCACGGCGAGGATCGCCAGCGAGCTGAAGAGGAACACCACCGCGCCGCCGATGATGGCGCCGATGAACGTCTTCGGCTCGGCGATGTTGATGACGGTGCCCTCACCGATCGTCTCGACGAAGCTGGCGAACAACGCCACCGCGGCGATGACCGCCGTGCCGATCGCGAACCCCTTCGTGACGGCCTTGGTGGTGTTCCCGACCGTGTCGAGGCCATCGAGGATCTCCTCGGTACGGCCCTCGAAGACGCCCGACATCTCGGCGATGCCCTGAGCGTTGTCGGCGATCGGCCCGAACGTGTCCTCGGCGACGACGATCGCCGTGGTCGACAGCATGCCGATACCGGTCAGGGCGATGAGATAGAGGCCGAACTGGGAGTTGCCGTCACCGAGACCGAGCGCCACCCCGATGGCGACGCAAATGGCGACCGCTGCCCACACCGCCGACTCGAGGCCGGAGCTGAGACCCGACAACAGGACCGTGGCCGGACCGGTCCGACCGGAGTTTGCGATGTCCTTCACCGGCTTGAACTGGCTCGACGTGAAGTACTGGGTGATGCGCGAGGCCGCCTGTCCGAGGACCACGCCCGCCAGGACGGCGAGGAACATCCGCACGGCGGGGTTGGAGATCTCGGATCCCTCGGGGTTACCGACGTAGCCGAACGCGACGACCGCCGTGCCGCCGAGCGCCAGCACCGACGCGATGTTGAGACCGCGGTTGATCGGCTTGAGCGCGTCGTTCTCGCTCTCGTTCGCCTTCACCATGTAGATGGCGATGACCGACGCCACGAGCCCGAGCGCCACGACGGCGAGCGGGAAGATGAGGCCCTTCGCTGCCTCGGTGCCTTCGAGACCGAGGCCACCGGCGGAGAAGGCCGACACGCCGAGGATGATCGACGCCACGAGCGTCACGCCGAAGCTCTCGAAGAGGTCGGCAGCCATACCCGCACAGTCGCCGACGTTGTCACCGACGTTGTCGGCGATCGTTGCGGGGTTGCGGGGGTCGTCCTCGGGGATACCGGCCTCGACCTTGCCGACCAGGTCGGCGCCGACGTCGGCAGCCTTGGTGAAGATGCCGCCGCCGACCCGAAGGAAGAGTGCGAGCAGCGAACCGCCGAAGCCGAACCCGACCAGGATGGCCGACGCCGAGTTCTTGAAGATCAGGATGATCAGCGTGGCACCCAGAAGCCCGAGGCCGGCCGTGAACAGACCGATCGTGCCGCCGGCCTTGAACGCCACCTGCATCGCCGAGTTCATCGAACCGGTCTGCGCCGCAGCCGCGGTGCGCAGGTTGGCCCGCGTCGACAACCACATGCCGAGGAACCCGATGAAGCCCGAGAGCAGGGCGCCAACGAGGAAGGCGAGGGTACGGAACGTGCCCGACTGGGCGAACGACAGCGTGCCGCTCATGTCGGGCGAGTTGCCCGTCTTCTCGATCGCCTCCGACGTCAGGAACACGATGACCGCCAACGGCACGACGATGATGCCGATGGTGCGGAACTGGCGCTTGATGTACGCCATCGCGCCTTCCTGGATCGCCGCAGCGATCTCGCCCATCTTCTCGGTGCCGGTGTCCTTGGCCAGCACCCCCTTCATCATCACGAAGCCGAGTCCGATCGCAGCGAGCGCGATGACGCCCGCGATGATGAGCCACAACTTGGCCGTCGAATCCAGGACGAACTCCTGGTACGCCGCTTCTCCGGCGATCAGTCCAACCATGGGTGGTCCTCTCTGTTAGAGGGGCGCGCCAAGACGACGCGCCCCACTTCGTTCACCCCGTGTCGTCCATGCTCACCGCGAGCGGTGTGACCGACACACGGGGGGAGAGTCCAGCCGAGTTGGCTGGGCGCGTCAAGCGGTCTTGGAGGCCGCTTCGCGCCGGTGCTTCACGACCTCGAACACGATCGGGAGCAGCGAGATCACGACCACCCCGATGAGCGCGACCTCGATGTTGTTCTGCACGACCTCGATCCGCCCGAACACGAAGCCGAGCAGCGTCACACCGACTCCCCAGATGAGGCCGCCGACGACGTTGTACCGCAGGAAGTCGCGGTACCTCATCTCCGAGACACCGGCGATCGTCGGCACGAAGGTGCGGACGATCGGCACGAAGCGGGCGAGGATGATGGCCCGGCCGCCGTGCTTCTCGAAGAACTCGGTGCCCTTCTGGACGTGACTCTTCTTGAAGAACTTCGAGTCCTCTCGATTGAACAACCGGGGCCCGGCCTTCTTGCCGATCAGGTAGCCGGTCTGATCGCCGAGCACCGCTGCGAGGAAACATCCGATCATCAGGACCCAGATGTTGAAGTGCACCCCTTCGAGCGGCGACCCCGCCTGGTCGAACGCTCCCGCGGCGACGGCACCGGCCGTGAACAGCAGCGAGTCGCCCGGCAGGAAGAAGCCGATCAACAAGCCGGACTCGGCGTAGATGATGGCGAACAGCAGGGCGGGGCCACCCCAGTTCAGGATCTTCTCGGGATCGAGCCATTCCGGCAGCAGCGCAAGCACGAGGTGGGAGCGTAGCCGTGGACCCCCACACTCCCCGAGTCAGGGGCAGGGGCAGGGCGTTCAGCCCGGCGTCGTCGTCGATGTCGACGTGGTCGCCGACGCTGCCGGAGCGACGGCAAGCGACTCCTGCGCCTTGCGCACCAGTTCCTCCGCCTCGGCGGTCTTCGCCTGGTACTCCTCGAGGTTCGTCGCTCCCTCGGCCCGCAGCAGCGCGTCGGCCTCGTCGAACAGATCGACGGCGCGAGCGATCAGCTCGGCGGCGTCGTCGGCGGTGACCTCGCCCGGCGACTCCGGCGTCGTCTCGGGGTCGTCGGGGGTGGCGGTGCCACCCTCACGCGTGGCAATGCGCGCCGTCGGGAACAGCTGGCCGAGCGCTTCGGCCAGCGTGTCGCCGATCGCCACTCGACCGCCGATCGACACCACGACGATTCGCAGCTGCTGCGCCGAGCCCCGCCGTTCGCTCGACACGTAGATCGGGCGCACGTACAACATGCCCTGCTCGATGGGGACCAGCACCATGTTGCCGAACTTCACGACCGAGCTGCCGCCCTGTGAGTTCAGCTGGGTGAGCCGCTCGGACAGACGGGTGCTCGTGTCGGACACCATGTTCTCGTGCGCGGTCAACGGCCCGTCGACATCGAGGTTCCGCTGCACGGTTCCGTCGGGCAGCGTCTCGGTCATCGTGTAGAGGACCAGGTTGCCGTACTGGCCCGGATCGCTCCGGCCCACCATGAACGCGTTGAGCTGCTGCTTGGTGTTGTCGCCGCCGTCCTTCGTGTGCGGCACGAACGGTCGGAAGAGCACGAACTCGTCGGCGCTCTCGGTCGGGAGGCGCATCTGCAGGTAGTTGGGAGCGATCGGCGTCGCCGCCGACCCCGCCTCGGCACCCGAGCGCCGGATGCCCTCGGGCGGGTTCTGCGCGACGTCCCACCGGTCCTGCTGCTTGTAGAAGTCACCCGGGTCGTCGAGGTGGTACCGACCCCACATCGTCGTCTGCACCCGGAACATGTCCTCGGGGTAGCGGAGGTGGGAGCGCAGCTCGTCGGGCATCTCCGAGCTCGGGGTGAAGAGCTCGGGGAACGCGGCGTCGTAGGCCCGGATGATCGGATCCCGGTCGCCGCCGTACATCTCGTCGGTCAGGTACATCGTGATCGAGCCGTCGTAGGCGTCGACCACGGCCTTGACCGAGTTGCGCACGTAGTTGAAGTCGAGGCCGGCAAGACCCGAGTCGGCGTCGAGGTAGCTCGTGTCGGCCTGCTGGGAGTACGGCACGAGCGACGAGGTCGTGTAGCCGTCGACGATGTACTTGATGCCGCCGTCGATGAGGACGGGGTACGGATCATGGTCCCACTGCAGGAACGGCGCGACCTCGGCGACCCGCTCCTTCACCCCGCGGATGTAGAGCACACGCGACGAGTCCTGCAGGTAGTCCGACGTCAACGGCTCGAGCTCTCCGAAGCGCAACGCGAACGCCGCCTTGCGGAAGAACGAGTCGACCTTCACCCCGCCCGTGCCGTCGTACTGACGAGCGGTACTCGTGCCGCCGCCGAAGCTCTCCTCGTTGAGCGAGGTCCCGACGATCGCGTAACCCGCCTCGTCTTCGCTGTCGAGGCCTTCGCCGAAGTAGATCTCGGGCCGCGTGAGTTCGAGGCCCTTGAGCTGCGTCTCGTCGATGCGCACCGGCACGTCGCTGACTGCGAAGTCGGGTTCACCGTCGCCGTTGACCGCGTTGGCGGGCGCCATGGCGACCCCGTAGCCGTGGGTGTAGGAGAGGTGTCGCCCTTCCCAGGTGTCGACGGGGATCGACTGCTGGTTGAGCTCGCGGGCCCCGATGATGACCTCGGTCTCCTGGCCGTTGAACTTGTAGCGGTCCACGTCCAGATCGCGGAACTGGTAGAAGTCGAACTTCGACTGCAGGGTCGTGAACGTCGACGGGATGACATCGGGATCGAGCAGGCGGACGTTCGACACCGTCGACGCGTTGGTGGTGATCTCCTCGTCGCTCAGGGAATCCTGGTAGTCGAAATCCCGTTCGACGACGCGGTCGAGTCCGAACGCCCCCCGGGTCGCGGCGATGTTGTCCTTGATGTA
>CALMLJ010000167.1 GCA_937868025.1 uncultured Acidimicrobiaceae bacterium | reverse complement strand
CCCGACACCCAGGCAACGGTCAGGTTCGCCGACGGGGGCGCCGAAAAGGTGTTGCTGCTCAAGTGGGCACCGGTCGAGAAGATCTGACACCGCCATGACGTTCAACCAACTCCAACGCATCGATCTGGCTGTGCGCCGCCGACTGACCCTCGCCGACTTCGCGGCGCGGCTCGCCGACCTGTGGGGTGATCGGGTGCTCGTCGACGAGTTCGGCGGCGAGCGACTGACCTTCGCGGACGCGGCTCGGTGCGTCGAACGCTGGTCCAATGGCATCGCGGCCTCGATCGCGCCGGGCGACCGGGTGGTGTTGGCCACCCCGAACTCCTACGAGCAGTTCCTCCTCTGCCTGGCGGTCTCGCGCGCCGGCGGGCTGCCGGTGCCGGTCAACCCGCAGATGCGACCGGCCGAGATCGACCACGTGATCGCCGACAGCGGCGCCTCGTTCGTCGTGAAGGACGCCGGCGATCTCGATCCCGGGGCCCCGGCGTGCGATCCGGCAACACCGGCGACGTCCGACGTCGCGGCGCTGTTCTACACGTCCGGCACGACCGGCAAGCCCAAGGGGGTCGCGCTCACCCACCGGGCACTCGTGGGTCAGTCGGCGGCAGCGGCGCTCTGGCCGGTCCAGCTTCGTCACGACGAGGTCGTCGTGGCGTTGCCGGTCGCCCACATCATGGGGTTTGCCACGCTGGTGGGTCTCGCCACCGCCGCCCTTCCCGTGTACTTCATGCGACGGTTCCGCCCCAACGACGTGCTCAACGCGATCGAATCCCGCCGCTGCAGCGGGTTCGTCGGGGTCCCGGCGATGTACCGGATGATGCTCGAGGCCGGCGCCGACCGCCACGATCTGAAGAGCGTGCGGGTGTGGATGTCGGGCGCCGACGTCATGCCGTCGGAGCTCGCACGTTCGTTCAAGAAGTTCGGAGCGTCGCTCCACGTTCCCCTCGTCGGCGACCTGGGGGAGGCGCTGTTCGTGGAGGGCTACGGGATGGTCGAGGTGGGAGGCGGTGTCGCGGCGAAGGTGTCGCCGCCGTACCTGCCGCTCGGCGTCGGCGAAACGGTCGGGTTCCGGCTGCCCGGCTACAAGTTCCGGGTGGTCGACGAGTCCGACGCCGAGGTCTCGATGGGCGGTCTGGGCGAGTTGTGGGTGCGTGGTCCCGGCGTCCTCACCGGCTACTGGAACGCCCCGGCCGCGACGGAGGCAGCCGTCACCGAGGACGGTTGGCTCCGCACCGGCGACCTGGTTCGCGTCGGTCCGCTCGGCACCGTGATGTTCTGCGGTCGGCGCAAGCACACGGTGAAGTCGGGCGGCTATTCGGTGTACCCGCTGGAGGTCGAGACACTGCTCGAGGAGCATCCCGACGTCGTGGAGGCTTCGGTGGTGGGCATTCCCGACGCGAAGCTGGGTGAGGTCCCCGCAGCGGCGGTGCGCGTGCGACGCCGGGCCAAGGTCGACGGCGACGAGATCGCGGCGTGGGCCGCGGAGCGCCTCGCGGCGTACAAGGCGCCGCGGCGGGTGATCGTGGTCGACGAGCTTCCGCGCACCGGCACCGAGAAAGTGCAGAAGGAACGGCTCGTTGAGCTCTTCACCTGACCCCTTCGTCTCCGTCGTCATCCCGGCGTACAACGCGGAGCCCTACCTTGCCACGACGCTCCGCTCGATCCTCGACCAGACGTTCGGCGACTTCGAGGTCATCGTTGCGGAGAACGGCTCCACCGATGCCACCCAGGACGTCCTGCTCGAGTTCGCCGAACGCGACGAGCGGGTCCGGCCGCTGCTCCTCGGCGCCAACGTCGGTCGGTCGGCGGCGCGCAATGCCGGCCTCGACGTCGCCCGCGGAACGTGGGTGTGTCCGATGGACGCCGACGACCTGTGGTTCCGAGGTCGGCTGCGAGAGCTGGTGGCAGCCTCACGCCGCTACCCGGCGGTTGACGCGTTCACCGACGACCTCATCGAGTTCACCCCACAGCCGGATGGCTCGGTGTCGCTCGGCCAGCGATACGTGAGTCGGGTCAGCTGGTGGATGGGAGGCACCCACCCGTTGCGATTGGGGCCCTGGTTCCGCGACCGCGAGTGCCACATGCGGGCGTTCATTCGCCGCGACCTGCTCGAACGTCGTGCGATCCGGTTCCCCGAGGGCCTGTCGGCGGGGGAGGACCTCGCCTTCTACCTCCAGGTCGCGTTCGCGCCCGGTTCGCCGGCACCCGTTCGTGTCGCCCAGGCCAACTACTACTACCGCGTCGGCCACTCGACCCGAGCAGCGAACATGGCCGAGTCGCGGGTTCGGCTCACCGAGATTGCCATCGAGGGCACCGGGAGCGAGGAGCTGCGGCGTCTCGTCGAGGCTACGAACCCGGGCCGCATGTTCACCTATCACCGGGCCGATGCGATCTGGGCGGCCCAGGGTCGTTCCGCCGAACGCGACGCCGACGTCGAGGGAGTCGACCTCGTGATGGACCGGTCCGCCGGCTACCGGCAACTGGCGATCAACCGCGTGTTCGAGGTGGTCGGCAAGCTCGCCGATCGCCACCTTCGGCCCGCCATCGCCGCCGACATCGCGGCGCAGCTCGCGTCCTGATCCCGCTCCGGCCCCGCCCGAGTTCAGTTCTCCTCACCGGCGCCCGCTCGCTCGAGGCGGAGCTCGTCCCCGTCCCAGCGGCGCCGTAGCCAGCGGTCGTGGCTGGCGACGATGACGGCGCCGAGCGTGGTCATCAGCGCTTCCTCCAACTCCTCGGCGAGGGTCAGCGAGAGGTGGTTGGTGGGCTCGTCCATCACGAGGACGTGGGGGCGATTGGCCACGATGCATCCGAGGGCCACCCGTCGACGCTGACCGACGCTGAGCTGACCCAGCGGTCGCGAGAGGTCGCTCCCCGAGAGCAGTCCGAGGTCGGTGAGGGTCACGCCGCGGGCCACTGCGTCGAAGGCGCGTTCCGCCGTGAGGTCGGGGTCGTCGAACACGACGTCTTGGGGGAGGTACCCGATGCGGAGTCCCTTGCGCCAGGTGACGGTGCCGGTCGTCGTCGGTGTGCGCCGAGCGAGTGCTGCGAGCAGTGTCGACTTCCCGACCCCGTTCGCTCCGGTGACGAGCAGGCGGGTCTGCGCATCGACCGCGACGTCGACCCGGGCGAGCCGGTGCTCGACCGAGACACCGACGGCGCCGATCAGCGGTTCGAACGACTGGGTGCCGGTTGTCGTCGGCGCCTCGAAGTGCAGGGCGACCGGCGGCCTGCGGACCTGTCGCTCCTCGAGTTCGTCGAGTCGCTCCCGGGCGTTCCGCAACCGACGCGAGATCTGGTTGTTGACCCGTCCGCCCTTGAAGTGGTGGATGAACTTGTCGTTGTCGGTCCTGGGGGCGTTGTGGGCGACGTTGGGCGCGACGTGGGTGATGTCGTGGCGGAGTCGGTCGAGCTGGTCCTGTTCGTCGGCGTACTGCTGGGCCCACCGGGCTCGTTCCTTGGCCTTGAGGTCGAGGTACCGCTCGAAGGAGCCGCCGTAGGTGCGGGCGGCGCCGTCGCGTCCGCCGTCGAGGTCGACGATGCCGGTGCACACCTGTTCGAGGAACAAGCGGTCGTGGCTCGCGGTCACCACCGGCCCGGGGAACGCCACGAGGAACCGGGTCAGGAAGTCGATGGCCTCGTCGTCGAGGTGGTTGGTCGGTTCGTCGAGCACCATCGCCGGTGGGTGGGCGATGAGCAGCGTCGCGAGCTCGAGCCGGGTGCGTTCTCCGCCCGACAGGGAGCCGATGGTCCGTCCCGGGTCGACCCGTTGCAGGCCGAGCCCCGTGACCACCTCGTCGGCGCGGTGATCGGCATTCCACACGTCGGCCCGCTCTGCCGCCGCGAGCGCAAGCTCGTACCGTCGGCTCGCTCCGGCGTCGTCGACGTCGCCGAGCGCGGATGCCGCTGCACTCAGCTCCGCTTCGATGGCGCGCGCCGGGGCGAGGGCCGCCTCGATCACGGTGGCCACGTCGGTGTCCGGCGGGAACGGGAACTCCTGATGCAGGTACCCGACGCCGGCCGGCCGGTGGACGTCGCCGAGGTCCGCCTCGAGCGTGCCGCACAGGATCGCGAGCAGGGTCGACTTGCCGGCACCGTTCTCACCGACGATGCCGAGCCGGTGGCCGGGCGCGGCCACGAGGGAGACGTCGTCGAAGACCTGGACGGGGCCGAAGGCCTTGGACAGACCGGCGCCCCGGATCTCGACCGACGCGATGGCGGGTTCGGTCGCTGGGTCGTTGGTCGCGGCGACGACGGGGTCGGTGGGGGAGAAGGGGTGAGCGTGCAAGGTCATGGGACCTCCCGAGGAACGTGGACGGCGGGCGGCATCCGCGGACCGGATTCCGATGCCGCTGCATGGACAGCAGGGTCGGGTCGGTCAGACGCGGGATGGGACGCTCGCTCAGATCTTCACGAGGACGACCCTACCCCTCGGTGGGCGCGACCAGTCCAGCGATTATTCGGGGCTGCTCGTGGTGGTCGTTGTCGGCCCGGGGGTGAAGTCGATGATGAGGTCACCGTCCTTCGTGACCGTTGCCTCGAAGTTGCGGAGGCCGTCGCCGTCGGCGGGATAGGTGTCGTCGACGCACGGTGCCGTGAACTCCTCGGCATCACGGTCCCAAGAGATGAAGCAGTCGTCGGGCGCGTCGGGCGGTCGCGCCTCGAAGACGTACCAGCCGGTGTCGGGGTCGTTGCCGAGGTGGCTGATGTAGATGGGGAGGCGCTGCGCACCGGCCGGATCGGGAATGAGGATCGGCCCGCGCTCGGCGATCTCGTCGGCCTTGGTCTGTGCCGTCCCGGTGTTCCACCGTCCGCCGTCGGAGCCCTTGGTGACCGAGGTCTTCTGGCCGGTCGCGGCGCGGAACACGGCGTAGCCGAGCGTGGCGACGAACACGACGGTGACGATCGCGATCAGGATCGATCGGATCTGGGCGCTGGAGCTGCGGCGTTCGATCGGCATGGCTCGTACAGTCTCGCGGTCCGTGCGGAGTTCGAGCCAGGCGGTCGCCGCTTCCCCGGAGGTGGCCGAGGCTGCCGAAGTAGGGTCGCGGGATGCGCTACGGGATCGTCTTCGCCAATACCGGACCCCTCGGAACTGCGGAGGGCGCGGTCGCGTTGGCCGAGGCGTGTGATGCCCACGGCGTCGAGTCGGTGTGGACGGTCGAGCACGTGTTGGTCCCTGGGGGCTACGAGTCGGAGTACCCCTACAGCTCGACCGGCAAGATGCCGGGCTCGGAGGACTCGCCCATTCCCGACCCGCTCATCTGGCTGACGTGGGTGGCGGCGAACTCGTCGAAGGTGAGGCTCGGCACGGGGGTGTTGATCCTTCCGCAACGCAACCCGGCGGTGCTGGCCAAGGAGGTGGCCACCCTCGACGCGTTGTCGAAGGGCCGTGTCGAGCTCGGTATCGGGGTGGGCTGGTTGGAGGAGGAGTTCGATGCGCTGGGGGTCCCGTTCGATCGTCGTGGGCAACGGACCGACGAGTACATCGCAGCGTTGCGGGAGATGTGGACGACCGAGGAGACGTCGTTCGCCGGCGAGTTCGTGAACTGGGAGCGGGTCATGTCGTTCCCCAAGCCCCATGACGGTTCGCCGCCCATCGTGGTTGGTGGTCACTCCCATGCCGCGGCGCGGCGGGCCGGTCGACTGGGCGACGGGTTCTTCCCCGGCCGCCAGGAGATCCTCGGCGAGCTCATCGAGACGATGCGCACCACGGCCGAGTCGGCGGGCCGTGATCCCGATGCGATCGAGATCACCACCGGTGCCGCGATGTCGCCCGAGAAGCGCCAGGCGCTCGTCGAGCTGGGGGTGTCGCGCATGGTGTTCCCGCCGCCGGCCTTCAC
>CALMLJ010000166.1 GCA_937868025.1 uncultured Acidimicrobiaceae bacterium | reverse complement strand
GGCGGCGAGGTACCGGAGGTGAAGCAGCTCCCGAGGAACGAGGGAGCGAGCCTGATCCGGAGGTGGCCGAGCTAATCGTTATTGCATCACGAAGTCGGTGAAGAAGACGTCGGTGACTTCACCTTCGTACACCTCTTTGAGCTCCTTCTTGAGCTCCTTCTTCACGCCTTCGCGACCTTCGGCGGTGCTGATCTCGGCCATGTCGCTCCCGCCGAGCATCTCGATGATCACGTCGTTCGCCTTGGACGTCTCGCCCTTCTCGAACTCGGCCTTCTCGATGCCCTCGATGAGCTGGAGCGCCATGCCCACACGGAGGAAGTGCCCGTCCTTGAGGTTGATGTTGATCGGCTCGACCGTGGCGATCTCGCCGAGCACCGGTGCCTCGGTGGTCGTCGGTCCGGCAGCTGCCGTCCCTTCGCCGCCCTGGCCCATGAAGTAGCCGCCGCCGAGGATGCCGAGCGCGAGGACGATGGCGGGGACCAGGTTGGACTTGCCGCCCTTCTCCTTCTTGTCCTTCTTGCCCTTCTTTCCCTTGGCGTCGGCCGGCGCCGCGGCGTCGTTCTCTGGGATCAGTGTGTCGGTCACGACGAGCCCTCCTGGTGATCTGTGGTCGTGGTGTCGGCGGTCGGGGTGTCGGGAATATCGATCGGTTCGGAGAGGATGGCGATGTCGACCCGGCGGTTCTTCGCCCGGCCGGCGTCGTCGTCGTTCGACGCGACCGGCACCGTGTCGCCGTAGCCCGAGGCGCTGAGACGCGACGCCGGGAGGTGGTGCACGTCGGTCAGGTAGCGGAGCACCGACGAGGCCCGGGCGCCCGACAGATCCCAGTTGGACGGGAACCGCGCCGTGGAGATCGGTCGGTTGTCGGTGTGGCCCTCGATGGCGAGCTTGTTCGGGATGCTGCCGAGGTTGCCTGCGAGGCCGTCGAGCACCGCCCGACCTTCGGGTCGGAGTTCGGCCGAACCGGCATCGAAGAGGACCCCCTCCGACACGATCGAGACGACGAGGCCGCGGGGCTCGTCCTTGAACGCCAGTTCACCGGTGGTGCCGTTGCCGGCGGCCGTGTCGGTGATCGACTTCTGCACCTGGTCGAGCTGATCGGCCGCTGCGGCCTGCTGTTCGTGCTGCGCCTCGATGGCGGCGATCGCCGCGGCACCGACGTCGGGCTTGATGTTGACGACGGCGTCGGACTTCTTCGTGTCCGGGACGCCGTCGAGGATGCCCTCGCCGCCGACACCCGATCCGTTCCCCACGATGTTGAGCGAGTCGGCGAATCCGGCCGACACCTGCTTCATCTTGTTGAGGTCGGTCTGACCGGTCGCCCACATGACGAGGAAGAGCGCCATGAGGAGCGTCAGCATGTCGGCGTAGGGGATCACCCACGCCTCATGGTTGACGTGTTCTTCGTGTTCCTCGTGGTGGTGCTTCTTCTTGCTCACGATGCAACCGATCCGGTCCTAGGCCGACTTCTTCTCGTCGGCGGCGGCACGTTCGGCCGGCGGCAACGAGGAGCGCAGCATGTCGTCGAGCAGGCGGGGGTTGGCCCCGGACTGGATCGACAGGACACCTTCGATGACGAGGCGCTTCTGTGCGACCTCGAGCCCCGACATCACGGACAGCTTGTTGCCGAGGGGGAGGAAGATGCCGTTCGATGCGAACACACCCCAGAACGTGGCGGTGAAGGCGCCGGCGATGCCCTCGCCGATGGCGGCGGGGTTGTCGAGCACGTGCATGGTGTGGATGAGGCCGATGACGGCCCCGATGATGCCGAAGGTCGGGGCGTAGACGCCGAGGGCGGTGATCATCTTCGAACCCTGCTTGTGGCGGTCCGACATGGCCTTGACCTCGGCCTCCATGACCTCGCTCACAGTGTCGGGGTCGGCGCCGTCGATCGCGAGCTGGAGGCCCCGTCGGAAGAACGGGTCCTCGATCGAGCGGGCCTGCTCCTCGAGGGCCAGCAGACCCTCGCGGCGAGCCTGCTCGGCGAACGACACGATCTGGTCGATCAGCTCACCGGTGTCCTGGAGCTTCTGCCCCTTGATCGCCTTGATGAACATCTTCGGCAGGTTCTTGGCATCGGCCATCGTGTTCGAGAAGAACGTTGCGCCGAGGGCGCTGACGAGCACGATGAGGAACGACGCCGGGGTTCCGAAGAACGTGACGGGGGAGACACCGTCGATGAGGCCGCCGACGAACACGCCGATGACCACGAGGCCCATGCCCAGGAGGGATGCCGGATCCATGTCAGACCTCCTCGCCGGTGCTCGTTCGCCGGTCGGCGGTGAGCGGGGTCACGTCGTGGCCCACGGCCATGTCGGTGACGAGCTGCAGCGAGATCGGCTGGTGCGGCACATGCCCGGCGAACTCGTCGGCCTTGGCGATGATGCGGGCGCGGAACTCGATGATGCGGGCGACGACCTCGGTCGACGCCTCGGCGATGACGTACTTCGTGCCGTCGATGAGGGTGATCACCGTGTCGGGGGTGGTTTCGACCCGTTCGATCAGGTCGGGGTTCAACCCGAGCTCGGTGCCGTTGAGGCGACTGAGGAGAATCATGACGTCCGTTTCATGGGTGCCGGTGGCCGCTCCGGCGAAGCCGGAGACGATCACAGGGCGGCGTGGGTGGGTGGTGTCCGTACCGTTGGGGTGTTCATCGGTCCGGTGGGCGAATTTGATGAGCAAATCCCCGGGGAATTGGGCCTTCAGGCCCATTCCCCGGGAAGCAGAACGCTGTCAGCTCGCCGACTAGCGCTTGAGGTTCACGACCTCTTGGAGCAACTCGTCGGAGGTGGTGATGACACGGGAGTTCGCCTGGAAGCCGCGCTGGGCGATGATCAGGTTGGTGAACTCCTGGGAGAGGTCGACGTTCGACATCTCGAGGGTGCCGGCGGTGATGAGACCTCGACCGGCGCCGCCACCGGCGATGCCGATCTGCGGCAGCCCGGAGTTGACCGACTCGGTGAACGACGTGCCGCCGGCGGCTTCGAGGCCGTTCGGGTTGGAGAACGTCGCCAGCGCCATCTGGCCGATGGCCCGGGTGCGGCCGTTCGTGTACGTGCCGACGATGAGACCTTCCTGGGACACCGAGAAGGCCTGGAGTGAACCGGCAGCGGAACCGTCCTGCTCGAGGATCTCGACCGACGCGATGTCGCCGAACTGGTTGATGCGCCCGCCCATGCCGGCCGCCCCGAAGTTGAGGGTGACGGGCTGAGTGGCGAACCCGGGCAGGAAGCCGGCGGGAATCGTGGCGTTGTACCCGCTGGTGAGTTCACCGTTGCCGTCGAAGACGAGCGGAGAACCGGTGATCGCCTGGCCGGCGGCCGGCGGCGCCGGCACCAGGTTGTTCGAGCCGTCGACGTAACGCGCTTCCACCTTCCAGGTGTCCGATGCGGTCTTGGTGTACTCGAGACGGAGACCGACCGGGTTGCCCTGACCGTCGAAGACGTTGGCGCCGTTGGTCAGCACCGTGCCGATGGCGGCGTTGGCGGGAAGGTTGCCGCCGGCGCGGACGACACCGGTCTGGACGGGCGGGACGAGGTCGCCGACGGGGATGGTGATGTTCGTGAGCACCTGCGTCGTCGACACCTGGCCCTGCTGGTCGGCCTGCCAGCCCTGGATGAAACCGCCGTCGCTGGTCGTGATGCGGCCGAGGGCGTCCACGGCGAACGAGCCGGCACGGGTGTACGTGCGGCCGTCGCCCGACTGCACGACGAAGAACCCGTCGCCCTGGATCGCGAAGTCGGTCGAGCGGCCGGTGCGCTGCAGGGATCCCTGGGCGAAGCTGGTGGCGATCGACGACACCCGCGAGCCGAGGCCGATCGTGTTCGGGTTGGTACCGCCGGCGGTGGCGGTGGCGAGACCGGCGCCACGGAACGTCTGGCTGAGCACGTCCTCGAAGACGGTCGACGACGACTTGAAGCCGTTGGTGTTGACGTTCGAGATGTTGTTGCCGACGACGTCCATCATCGTCTGGTGGTTACGGAGGCCGGAGATGGCCGAGAACATTGAGCGGATCATGTGGTGAGAACTCCTGGTGGTGGGGGGTGGATCGGGATCGGTGTGCGTCGGATGGGGTTGCCGTGACGGCTAGCCGGAGACGCTGCCGATCTCGGTGACGGAGGTGAGGTCCGCGTCCTTGCCACTCACCTTGAGGGTGACGCCGTCCGCGTTGAGCGAGGCGCCGGTTACGACACCGGAGGCCGTGGCCCCGGCTGCGTCCTGGTACTTGACGGTCCGGCCGATCAGCGCGCTCGCCGTGGTCAGACCCTGGGTCCGGATGTTGTTCTGGTTCTGCTGGGCGATCTCCTCGAGCTTCTCGACCTGGGTGAACTGGGCGGTCTGCGCCATGAACTCGGACGCGTCGGTCGGTTTGGTCGGGTCCTGGTACTTGAGCTGCGCGACCAGCAGCTTCAGGAACGCGTCCTTGCCGAGGGTGTTCGTCGGTGCGGTGGAGGAGTCGGTCGTCTTCGGGTACAGCGAACTGACCGGATAGGAGACGGGGGTGGTGGCCATGTGGAGTCCTGTGCGGGTCGGAGGTTGGAGGTCAGAGGTCGACGTCGACTTGGCCGTCGTCCATGACGGTTCGTCGGGTCGGGGTGGTGGTGACGGGGGCCTCCGTGCCTCCGAGATCGATGCCGGTGCCGAGCGACGCCCCCGAGCGGGAGCCGGCGCCGCCGTGGTCCGGGCCGGAACCGCCGAGGTCGCGCTGTCCACCGGAGCCGGTGAGCCCCACGCCGACGTCGGTGAGGCGAAGCCCCTCCGACTCGAGCGCGTCGCGAAGATGATCGAGCCCGGCGCCGATGGCCTGGACGCTGCGGGCGTGCTCGGCGTGGAGGCGCACGGCCAGTTGGCCCTCGTGGCTGGTGAGCTCCACGCGAACCCGCCCGAGGGAGGCGGGGTCGAGCGTCACCGTCATGGTCGCGGGGGCACCCGGCCCCTGGCGGAGCATTCGGGCCGCGCCCACGATGCGGGGAGCGTTGACGCCGGTGACGTCGCCCTGGTCGAGCTGCGCGTTGCGCAGGGCGTCGCCCGCACCGACGGCGGTGACGTCAGCGGTGGCGGAGGTGTGCGGGGCGACCGGCAGCGGCTGGTGGGGGCTGGGGGCGACGGTACCCAGCTCGGCCAGCAGGGTCGGTGCCGCGGTCGGCGCGGCGCTGTCGGCGGTCGCGGTCGCTGCGGTTGTGGCCGTGGCGATGGGGGCGGCGGCCTCGGCGGTGCCGGTGCCCGCCTCGATCGTGGTGTCGGCGGCGGTCGTCGCGGGCCCCGAGGTGGAACTCGTCGACGTCGGGGCGGCCGTGACGACCGTGGCCCGGGTGCCGGCCGTGGCGGCGACGGCGGGCGTCGTGGCGGTCGCGGTGGATGGTGTCGTGGCGGCGGGGGCGGCGGACTCCGCGGTGGACTCCGCGGACCCCGCTGTGGTGCCTGCGCCGGTGACAGCGACAGCAGTGGTCGTGTCCGTGTCGGCGGCTGCCGGCGTTGCGCCCGCCGCGGTCGTGCCGGCGGTCTCGGTGAGGGCCGGCTCGGTGTCGCCGGCGGACGTCGCGGCAGGCGCGTCGCTGCCCCCGTCGACCGTGGCGACGGCATCGCCGGTGTCGGTCGTGGGAGTGGTGACGCTGAGATCGGGCGTGGCGAGCGCAGCGTCGGAGGCGGCGAGCAGGGCCGCGACCGCGGCGGCGCCGGTCGGCACCGAGACCACGACCGGCGCCGGCGACGTCGGATCGGTGGTCGCGGCAGCGGCCGTGTCGGTCGCCGTCGTGGGCTCGGCGGCTTCGGTCGTCGGGAGCGTGCCCGCAGCGGTGGCCTCACCGGTCTCGCCGGAATCGCCGTCCTGGCCCTCACGTCCATCGCGCAACCGGTTCGGTCGATCGTGCCGGGTCACCTGGTGTGAGGTCGAGTGCTTGCCACCCTGTCGGCCGGCCAGCTTGTCGGCAGCATGATCGACGGCGCGGTCGAACTCCGATGCGGCCCGGGCTGCGTCACCGGCACCGGCGCGCTGGTCGGCGGTGGAACCGGCAGGGGCGGCGGGCCGCGATTGCACGGGCAGGAGGTCGGTGCTCACGTCAGCACTCCGTTCGTCGAGCCGACGAGGGTCGGCGAGGTCGTGGGGGACTGGTTGCCCAGCAGCCCGAGGATCTTGGTCACGTAGTTGCGCGTCTCTGCGTACGGCGGGATGCCGCCGGCACGTTGCACGGCACCGGGACCGGCGTTGTAGGCGGCGAGCGCCAGGTCGACCGAGCCGAACCGATCGAGCTGGGTGCGGAGGTACTTCGCTGCACCGTCGATCGCCTGTGCGGGATCGGTGGGGTCGATGCCCATGCCCGCGGCGGTGGCCGGCATGAACTGCATGAGACCGACCGCCCCGGCGCCGCTTCGCGCGGAGGGGTCGAAGTTGGACTCCGCCTTGGCGACGGCGGCGAGGAGGCGCGGGTTCAGGCCGTACTTCGCGCCTGCCGCCTGGAAGAGCTGCTCGTAGGGTTCGGCGCCGGCGATGCCGGTCGATCCGCCGGTTGTGGTCGTTCGACCGGTCACTGCGGCGAGCGAGGTGGCGTTGATACCCGAGGCCGACGCCGCGTCGTCGGGGATGACGCGACGGATGGCGGTGATCGGGCGCTTGATGTCGGAGATCCGGACCACGTCGCCGGTGTGGGGTGCCTGGATCATCTTGCCGTCGCCCACGTAGATGCCGATGTGATCGACCGGGCTCCCGAACGCCACGAGGTCGCCGGGCCGGGCCTGTTCGATCGAGTCGACCTTCGTTCCGACCTTGGCCTGGTCGTAGCTGACGCGGGGGAGCTCGATGCCGAGATCGCGGTAGGCGCGTTGCACGAGGCCGGAGCAGTCGAGCCCCTTGGAGGGGTCCGTTCCGCCCCAGACGTAGTCCACGCCGAGGTACAGCTTGGCGGCTGCGACAGCGTCGGCGCCGGTGGGCCCGTTGCCCGAGGTTCCGGTGGTGGTGCCGAGGGCACTGGCGAGGGCTCCGCTGCGGCGGGTCGGGAGCGACGAGAGGACCGAGGTCAGCGACGTCAGATCGATCGTCGATCCCTCGGTGTCGGTAGCGGTCGACCCGAGCAGGTTCGACATCACGTCGTCGAACGACGCGGTGTCGATCGTTCGCGTGGCCGTGGTCGCTCGGACCGAGCTCGGAGCGAACCGGCTCTGGATCTCGGCGATGCGGGAATGCGCGCCGGCCAACGTCGCGATGGAGGACATCAGGTGCGGTCCTGTTCGGTCTTGTACCTGATGGTCGCGATCTCGTCGGTGACGAGCTGTGCGGCGTGGGTCGTCTCCAGCGTCCACTCGGCCCGCTTGCGTTCGTCGAGACGGTCGAGTGCGCGGACCTTTCGGGCGGCGTCGACCCAGTCGGCCCGAGCGCTGCCGAGGAGCTCGAGCGCGTTGATCTCGGCGGCCCTCGCCGCAGTGACCGCGACGCGATGACGGTCGAGGTGCTCACGCTGGGCATGGAACTCGGTCGTGCTCCGAGGACCGGGCGCGGGGCGCGCGGCTCCGATGTCGGCCAGGCGCGCCTGCAGCTGGGCGCTGGCTGCGTCGGCTGCCCGCTGCGCCTCGGCGAGCGACACGGCGGCCTGCTCTTCGGCGATCCGCTGCACGCGTTGGACGCTTCCGAAGGCGAACTTGTACTTCTTCACAGGACACCACCGCCTGTCTGTGCTCCGGCCATCTCGGCCGTGAAGGTGTCGGTCGCCAGCAGTTCGGCGAGCTGGTTCCACGCCACACCCGGCGCCGACGTCTCGTTCATCCCCTGGCGGAGGAATGCCTCGATCCGGTCGCGGAGGGCGACGGCACGGTCGACCGTCGGGTTCGTCCCGGGCCGGTAGGCGCCGATCTCGATCAGATCCCGCGCTTCCTTGTGAGCGGCGAGGAGCGCCCGCAGCTCGCGGGCCATTCGCTGCTGCTCGGGCGTGGTGACCGCGCCGGAGACACGAGAGACCGAGTCGAGCACGTCGATCGTGGGGAAGTGCCCCTGCGAGGCGAGCGCCCGCGAGAGTGTGATGTGGCCGTCGAGGATCGAGCGGGCGGTGTCGCCCACCGGGTCGTTCATGTCGTCGCCCTCGACGAGCACCGTGTAGATGCCGGTGATGCTCCCGTGCTCGTCCGCACCGGCGCGCTCGAGGAGCTTCGGCAGGAGGCCGAACATCGACGGCGGATAGCCACGGGTGGCGGGGACCTCGCCGGCCGCGAGGCCGATCTCGCGCTGCGCCATCGCGAAGCGGGTGAGGCTGTCCATCAGGAGGTTGACGTTCGCGCCGCCGTCGCGGAACCACTCGGCGATGCGGGTCGCGACGAACGCGGCCCGGAGGCGGACGAGTGCCGGCTGGTCCGAGGTCGCCACGATCACGACGGAGCGAGCGAGGCCCTCGGGGCCGAGGTCGTGCTCGATGAACTCGCGCACCTCACGGCCGCGTTCGCCGATGAGGGCGAGGACCGAGATGTCGGCGTCGGTGCCGCGGATGATCATCGAGAGGAGCGACGACTTGCCGACGCCCGACCCGGCGAAGACACCGAGGCGTTGCCCCCGGCCGCAGGGCACGAGGGTGTCGAGGGCTCGCACGCCCAGGTGCTGGGGCACGCGGACGAGCTGGCGCTTGAGCGGGTGCGGCGGGGTGCCGTCGATGCCGACGCGGTGGAGGCGGTCGATGGAGGGGCCTCCGTCGATCGGGTTGCCCATACCGTCGAGCACCCGACCGAGCAGTTCGGTACCGATCGGTACGCCCGGCGCCGCGACGTCGAGGCGGGCGGAGGTGCCGATGTGGAGGCCGCGCATGTCGCCGAGCGGCATCCCGATCGGACCGTGCTCGCCGAGCGCGACGATCTCGCCGAGCACACCGTCGTGCTGGCCGTCGCCGAGGCGGACCATGTCACCGATCGCCGCCGGGAGGCCTTCGATCTCGAACGTGAGACCGACGACGCGGACCACGCGACCGGTCACCTCGGGGCGGCCCGAGTCCAGGGCTCGACGGACGAGCGGGTTGTCGAGGAGGGTGGTCACGAGACGACTCCGTCGTGGTGCAGATGGTCGTGGCGGATGGCGTCGAGTTCGTGGTCGGTGCGGACCAGTTCTGCCGTGGACAGCTCGGCGCGCACACGGTCGAGGGCAGCGGCGAGCTGGGCGTCGACGCGGGCGGGGCCGACGTCGACGATGCATCCGCCGCGCTCCACGCGCTGGTCGGCGACGAGTTCGAGGCGGCGCCCACCGGTGAGGGTGGTCACGTCGCCGAGGCGGGCGAGGTCCTCGGGATGGAACCGGACGACGGCATCGCCGCGGTCGGGCGCCATCGCCAGTGCGCGGACGAGCGCGTCGCGGCCCGGATCGATGGCGGTGTCGATCTCGCGGCCGAGCACGACCTCGGCGATGGCCAACGCGAGACCGACGGTCTCCTCGGCCATGGTCGCCACGCCGGCGACGTCGCGATGGTGCAGGTCCTCGATCGCTCCGTGGAGCGCGGTCAGCGCGAACGACAGGTCGGCCTGCGCGTCGGCGATAGCTGCCAAACGGCCGTCGTCGTAGCCACGACGCAACCCCTCGGCATAGCCGTCGTCGGCGGCGAGCCGAGCGGCGGCCTCGACGTCGGGGGCCAGCGGGCCCGATGCCACGGACCGGATCGTCGGCAGTTGTTCGAGCGACGGGAACGGGTCAGTCAAGGAGTTCATCGATGCCCCGGTTGATGACGATGTCGCCGCTCTCCTCGAGCGTGCGGATGACCTTCACGATGTCGGTACGCGCTTCCTTGACATCGGCGGCACGGACTCCCTTGAGCATGTCGATCTCCTCGAGGAGGTTCTCCGACGCACGCGAGCTCATGTTCCCGAGCACCTTGTTGCGGACGACGTCCTCGACCCCCTTGAGCGCCACGGCGAGACCACGGGTGTCGACCTGGCGGAGGATCTGCTGCACAGCGCGGTCGTCGAGGCTGACGATGTCCTCGAACGTGAACAGCTTCGCCCGAACCTCTTCGGCCATCTCGGGGTCGATCTGCTCGAGTTCGGCGAGGACGGCTCGTTCGGTGGCCTTGTCCGAACGGGTCAGCATGGCGATGAGGCTGTCGACGCCGCCGACGCCGCCTTCGGTCTGCTGCGCCAGCAGCGCGTCGGCGCGTTCGCGGAGAGCTTCCTCGATCGCGTCGACGGCGGCAGCGTTGGTGCGCTCCATGGTCGCGACGCGGATGCCGATCTCGCACTGCACCGGCTCCTCGAAGCCGCCGAGGATGCGCGCCGCCCGGTCGGGTGCGAGGTGGGCGAGCACAACGGCGATCGTCTGGGGATGTTCGTCGGAGAGCATCGTGACGAGGGTCGGGATGTCGAACGTGGCGAGGAAACCGAACCGCTCGCGGCCACCCAACTGGTCGTAGACCTCGGCGGCACCGTCCGCTCCGAGGCTGATCTCGAGCAGCCGGCGAACGTAGTCGGACCCGCCGCGCACGTCGCGCCGCTGTTCTGCGGCCGTGCGGGCGAAGTCCTCGATCACCGTGTCGATGGTCGTTCCGCCCAGGTGCTGCATCTGCTCGAGTTCGACGGCGACGGCGGCGACGTCGTCGGGATCGAGCTCGCGGATCAACTTGGCGGCGCGGTCGGTGTCGAGGCTCATGAGCAGCACAGCCACCTTGCGGACGCCGGGCATGTCCTCGCCGACCTCCGCGATCGCACTCGAGGCGCCGGCGGTCATCGGGTCACCTCGCGGCGGTCACCGAGCCACGAACGAAGTAGCTGGGCCACCTCGTCGGGCTGGTTGTCGATGAGGTCGCCGAGGACCTCACGGCGCTCGACGCCGGGGTCGGCGCTGGTCGTGCCGGTGGTCGCGCCGGTCCCGATGCCGCCGGCCCCAACACCGGCGAGTACCGCCGTCGGGTCGTCGACCGTGGCCGTCCGGCGCGGGGTCGCATCGATCGTGATGACCTGCTCTGCCAGTGCGGAACTGCCGGTGCCCAGCTCGAGTGGTGCGAGATCGAGCTGCTGCGCCCGCTTCTTCTTCTTGCGGGAGCGGAGGAAGAAGACGATGGCGAGTAGGAGGAGCAAGCCCCCGACGCCGGCGATGATCGGCATCGGGAGGGCACCGGCCTTGGCTGCCGCCGCGGCCTGCTTGTCGCGGAAGGCGAGCTCCTTGGCGACCTGGTCCTGGGTCGTCGTGTCGAGCTTGAAGCGTGAGACGGCGATGGTGTCGGCGCGGCCGGTGGCGCTGGTGTCGAGTCCGGCGGCGGCCGTGACCAGGCGCTCGATCTCGGGCAGCTGGGTGGCATCGACCGCCTTCTCGTCGACGATCACGGCGACCGACAACCGCTCCACGGCTCCGGGCGCCTTGTTCGTGTTCTCGACGACCTTGTTGACGGCGTTGTTCACCTGCTTCTCGTTCAGCTGGTACCCAGAACCGGCCGCTCCGGCCGCTCCCTGGGTCGAGCTGGTGAGGGGGAGGCCGTCGGGGCCGAGGATGCCGGCCGCTCCCGAACCGGTGCCGTCACCGCTGTAGGTCTCGGTCTTGATCGACTCGTTCACCGCCAGCGCTTCACCGGCGACGATCGTGGTGGGAGCGGAGTAGGTCTCGGTCGTCGACGACGTCGAGTCGAAGTCGAGCGCTGCCGCGACGGTGACCTTGGCCTTGCCGGGGCCGACCACGCTGCCGAGCATGTCCTCGATGGACGATGCCAGCGTCGTCTCGTAGTGGCTGGTCATCTCGGCCGCGTCGCCGCCGGCGCCGCTGCCGGGAGCGGTGCCGGGAGCGGCGAGCACGTTGCCCTCGCCGTCGGCGACGGTCACGTCGGTGGGCGACAACCCCTCGATGCCGCCGGAGACGAGGTTGACGATCGCCTGCACCTGCCGGCCGGCAAGGGTCTTGCCGGGAGCGGTCTTCACCATCACCGAGGCCGTTGCCTTCTGCTCGTCGAGCGCAAAGGTGTCGTTCTTCGGGATGGCCAGGTGAACGGTCGCCACGTTGACGCCGTCGATCGCCTCGATGGTCTTGGCGAGCTCACCCTCCATCGCCCGCTGGAAGCCGATGCGCTGGCTGAACTCCGAGCTGGTGATGTCCTGGTTGTCCAAGATGCCGTAGCCGACCTTGCCCGAGGACGGCATGTCGACCGAGGCGATGTCGATACGGGTCTGGTAGACGACGTCGCTCGGGACCTCGACGGTGGCGCCGCCGTCGGCGAGGCGGTACTCGGTGCCGAGTGAGTCGAGCTGCTTCGTGACGGCCGAGGCGTCGTCGGCAGCCAGGTTCGTCATGAGCGGTGCCCAGTCGGTGCGGCTGCCGAGGAACGAGAACGCCAGGACGGCCCCGATGGTCGCGGCGAACACGGCGGCCATGACCGTGCGCTGCTTGCGGTCGAAGGCGCCGCTCACCTTCCCGGCGCGATCCTTCAGTGCTGCCAGGTTGGCGGCGGCACCGCCGCGCGGGGCCTCGTTGGTGGTGTCGGTCATCGACATCAGACCTGCATCCTCATGATCTCGTTGAAGGCCTCAACGGCCTTGTTGCGAACAGCGACGGTGAGCTGGGTGCCGAGTTGCGCCTCGGTGGCGGCGAGCATGTACTCCTCGACGTTCTGGAGCTTTCCGGTCGCCGCGTCGCGGGCCATCTGGTCGGCGTGGAGCTGCTGGCTGTTCAGCGTCTCCAGGGCATTGCCGATGGCGCCTTCGAACGAATCGGAACGCTGTGCTGCTCCGGCGGCGCTGGCGGCGCTGGGTGCTGTCGGGGCAACCGACGGAGTGATCGCCTGGGTGAAGTTGGTTGCGACCGGGGGAATCAGGGCCACGGGCTACTTTCCGATCTCGAGTGCACGGGAGTAGGCGTCGCGGGCCCGCTCGAAGACGGTGACGTTGGCCTGGTAGGCGCGCTGGGCGATGATCAGGTTCGTCATCTGGTCACCGAGCTCGACGGCGGGGTAGCGCACCATTCCTTCGGCGTTGGCCAGCGGGTGGTCGGGCTCGTAGACGAGCTTGCCCTCGTCGTCGCTGAGGGCGACTCCGGCGACGGACGTCCCGTCGCCGATCCCGGCGCGGGCACCGCCGTTGGTGCCGGGCACGGCGCGGGCGATCACGTACTTGGACTGCCACGCGCGGTCGTCGCCGCTGCGGACGGTGTTGACGTTGGCGACGTTGTCCGCCGTGGCATCGATCCACGTCTTGTACGTGTCCATGCCGGAGTAGGCGACGCCGAGAGATCCGAAGAGTCCGCTCATGGCTACTGACCCACGATCACGGTGCGGAGCAACCGGAACTTCGCGTTGGCGGCCTCGACGAGCAGTTGTTGCTTGAGCGCCGTCTCGGTCAGGCCGGCGATCTCGCGTTCCAGGCGGACGTTGTTGCCGTTCGGAAGCGCCTCGTCGGTGGTGTAGGTGGTGGTGGGCGTCGCGGTCAGCGGGTGGTCACCGGCGATGGCGCGGCTCAGTTCGCCCTCGAACGACACGTTGCGGGCGATGTAGCCGGGCGTCTCGGAGTTCGCGACGGCATCCTCGGCAGCGGCGCGGCGGGCGGTGAGCCCGTTGAGACCGGCGTGGATGGTGTCGAGTGTGAGATCGCCGATCATGAGTTGATCGACGGGAGAGATGGCGCGGGCATTCGTGCTCCCTCAGAGCCTGTTGCGACGCCGATCCCTGGCGGAAGAGTGAGCTCTCCGTGCTCCGGTCTCTATCGGCATTTGCCCAGCGACCCTGAGCAAATTCGCCCAGATCTCAGACATCAACACTGCAAAAGGCGCCGTTTGGCCCCATTGGGGGCGCCAGACGGCCCACTGACTTCAGGCGGACGACCTAAGTTTCAGGGGTTCGCGGGAGCGAACCGCTGGTCAGGCGCTGCAGTCGAGTTGGCTCGGAGCCGGCGGCGCCGCCCACCGCGGGCGCGACGGATGCCGGTTCAGCTCGCGGGAGATCGCGTCCATCTGGCTCGAGATCTCGTCCTCGAGTCGTCCGATCGCGTCGAGCACCTCGGTCGCTCGACGCGTCATCGTCGGCGGGACCGGGCCGAGCGTGACGGCGATGGCGATCGAGGCGACCTGGTCGGCATCGCCGTGTTGCAGGGCGTGCTCGAGTGACCGCAGCGTGTCGTTCCACCCCGCGACCGAGGAGTCGGCACCGGCGCTGTCGAGGACGTCGAGGCTCACGACCCCACTCCCGACGCAGCCACGGCCGACGGCACCGGCGTCGTCGTCGTGAGGTCGAGCGCCTCCTGCCAGGTCTGGGCCATCGGCTCGACGATGCGTCGGCAGCGGACCACCGCCGCGGCGTTCTTGGTGACGTTCGCGGCGATCAACTCGCGACGGAGGTGCGCGTACAACGAAACCATTCGGTCGGCCTGGTCCCACGCCGTCGGATCGAGCGCATCCTCGAGGGAGTCGACGATCTCCTGGGCGTGCACGAGCTGGAGGTGGGCGCTCTCGATCTGGTTGGCCTCGATGGCCGTCTCGGCGCCGACCAGGTCCGACAGGAGCCGCTGGTAGAGGGCGACGAGCAGACGGCCACCGGTCATGCCGGTGGTGCCGTCGGTCCGGTAGCGGTTTCGTGCCGCTGCGACGCGCCGACTCGGCGGCGTGAGCCCGGTCGCCGGGGCGACGAGGCCGGGGGACGGTGCAGTGGGACGGTTGGAGAGCGCTGCGGGCGGTCGCATGAAGTCCTTTTCGTTTGCAGTAGCCGGGCGAACAGATGGTGGATTCGGACGTGCGAACTCGGTCAGCTACTGCTGGACGAGCCGGAGCTGAGCTGCGAGGTGAGCATCGAGCTCTGCTGCTTGAGCTTGTTGAGGACGACCTCGAGGTTGGCGAACTGCGTGCGCAGCCGCTTCTCCCGGGCTTCGAGCCGGGTGTTGTAGCTGTCGATCGACGATGTGAGCGTGTCGATCCTCGACTGCCGGCCGTTCTGCGCATCGACGAGGTAGCCGCCCGTCGAATCGGTGGCGGCGACGATGGCGCTCGAGATGCGTTGGGCGAGACCGGGCTCGTAGTTGACTGTGCCGACGTTGCCCGTCGCGTTGCTGGTGAGCAGGACCGACAGGCCGCTGAGGGTGCCGTCGGAGCCGGGGATGGACAACTGGCGTCCTACCCCGGTCGCGGCGATGCCGTCGATGGTTCCCGCGGCGTCCACGCCGGTGGCAGTGGTGTAGCTGCCCGACCCGAAGTCGACGTCGAACCCCGCTCCGGTGCCGTAGTTGTTGGACGTGACCTTGATGCCACCGCCGTTGACCGACGCCGTCAGCGCGAGGCCGGCGTTGTCGATCGCGGCCTGCAGTCCGGCGACGGTGTCGGACTGGGATGCGGGCGGCGACGCCGGATAGACGATCTCGGTGCCGCCCATCTTGATGCGGATGGTGGCCGGGACGGTGAGCGGGAACTGGCCGACCATGCCGACCTGACTGGCCTGGGTCGCGGCGAGCGTGACCACGACGTCGCGGGGCCCAGGGAGCGCCCGGGAACCGGCCGAGAGGAACTGGACGTCGCCCGTCGTCGTTGCGCCCTGGACGAAGAGGCGCTCGACCGCGGCCGGGTCCTTGCCGTAGGCGTCGAGGAACTTGGCCTGGTCGAACGTCGCGTTGCCGTTGCGGTCGAGCGACACACCGGCGAGGCCGGGTGATCCGAGCGCGGACTGGCTCACCGCGTCGCTCAGCGCCCGGGTGAGGGACTGGCTGGTCCGTCGAGTTGCGGCGTCGCCGGCGAGCGAGGCTGCGGTCTTCGAGCTGGGGTCGTACGCCGTGCGGGTCTTGATCTCGGCGAGGGCGCTGTTGACGGCGTCGACGAGCGTCTTGACCTTGGTGGCCAGCGCGTTGCCGTCGGCCGCGACGTCGACCGTGACGGGGGTCGTGCTGACGGCCTTCGCCGTGATGGCGACACCGGGCAGCACGTTGGCGAACGTGTTCGTTGCCGAGGTGATGTCGTAGGCCCCCGGACCGGTGCCGAACGTGAGTTTCGCGTCGACGCCCTGCGTGGTGACGACGGTGGCGCCATTGAGGCCGGACGTGACCGAGAACGCGGCGGCACCGCCGCTCGTGGCGGCGGTGAGCTGGAGGCGATACCCCGAGCCGGTGTTGACCATCGCGGCCTTCACCCCGATCCCGGCGGCGTTGATGGCCGTGGCGACGTCGCTGAGCGAGCCGGTCCCGACCGAGATGTTGTGGGCGGTCGAACCGACCGTGATCGTGATGTTGCCCGACGACGAGATGACGTCGTTGGCACTGGCGACGCTCGTGGCGGTGGCCACGCCGTGGGTCGTCGCGAGGCGGTCCACGGTGAACTGCATCCCGCCGACCGTTGCGCCGTCGCTCGCAGTTGCGGTGGCGACGGCCGTGTCGGAGACGGTCGCGCTGCGGACGTTCCATCCGGTGGAGCGCTCGAGCGCGGCGCTCGCGGTCGTGATGGCACTGAGCTTCGTGGCGAGGCTCTTGTAGGCGTCGAGCGCCGACTGCGCGGTCGTCTTGCGGGCCGTCATCAGATCGACGGGCACCTTCTCGGCTGCCATCAGTTGGGTGATGATGGATTCGGTATCGAGACCGCTGACCAGTCCATCGATCGGCATGGTGGTCACCTCCTGGTGACTCCCGACGTCCAGCGTCGGGTCCGGATGGGACGGCGCCGGGAGCAGGGCGACCTCTGACGAGTTGCCCTGCTCCCAGACCGTTCACACGGAGTGGGTCCCCCGAAGGGGATTCCCGACTACTGGAGCAGACGGAGAACCGACTGCGGAAGCTGGTTGGCCTGGCCGAGCATGGCCGTGCCGGCCTGCAGGAGCACCTGGTGACGCGTGAACTGCGTCATCTCGAGGGCCATGTCGGTGTCACGGATGCGGGACTCCGAAGCGGCCAGGTTCTCGGTGGTGACCTGGAGGTTGTTGATGGTGGACTCGAAGCGGTTCTGAACGGCACCGAGGTTGCCTCGGGTGGTCGACACGCTGGCGATGGCCGAGTCGAGGGCGGTGATCGCCGTCGATGCCGAGTTCACCAGGTCCAGGGCGTTGATGCCCAGGCCCGTGGCGCTGACGCTGGCGAGCGCAACGCTGATGGTGTCGCCGGCGTTGGAGCCGACCTGGAACGTGCCGCCGCTGCCCGAGGCAGCAGTGATCGCACCGGTGAGGTTCTGCGCCGCCAGCGGCGTGCCCACACCGTCGGTCAGGGTGAACGTCTGGGTGTTGGCCAGGTTCGCCTTGATCGAGAGCGAGAAGCCGGCGCCGACCGTGGTCGACTCGACGGTGACCGCATCGGCCTGCGCCTGGGTGTAGGTACCACCCGAGGTCAGTGCGGTGCGGATCGCGCTCTGCATGTGCGAGGCCAGCTGGGCACCGGTGTAGGTGCCGGCGACCAGGTTCACCGTCTTGGCGCCGACGCCGTTGACGTTGATCTGGAAGTTCGACGTCGCCGGGACGGTGTAGGTACCGGTGGCGTTGAAGCCGGTCTTGATCGCAGCCGTCACGCCGAAGGAGCCGTTCAGCAGGGACTGCTGACCGAACTTCGTCGAGCTCGAGATGCGGTCGATCTCAGCCGACAGTTGGGTGACCTCGGCGTTGGCTGCCGTACGGGCCGCCGTGTCGTTGGTGCCGGTGTTGGCAGCCTGGACGGCAAGGTCACGCATGCGGTTGAGCATGGAGTGGACCTCGTTGAGCGCACCTTCAGCGGTCTGCACGACAGAGATGCCGTCCTGAGCGTTGCGGGTGGCCTGACGAAGGCCGGACACCTGGGCACGCAGGCCCTGGGAGATGACGAGGCCCGAAGCATCGTCGGCCGCACGGTTGATGCGGAAACCCGAGGAGAGCTTCTCGAGGGACTTGCCCATCTCGGTGTTGGTGGTCGAGAGGCTGCGCCAGGCGTTGAGCGCTTCGACATTCTGGTTGATACGCATTGGAAATCCTCCGTGATGAATGCTTGATCGCGATCCCGTCCTGGGGTCACGAGCCACTCCACCCGAGGTGGGTGACCACGTAGTTATCGACGTCGGCGGAGATTCCTTGAGCAATTTTCTGCTCGGATCCCGAACCTCGCTCGGATCCTCAGGTTCTGGCGCGATGTGCCGATGAAGGAGTCCATGAGTGTCATGCCCGCTGCCCCCTCCGGCGCTATTCCCGAACTCGACGACCTGCTCGGTGAGCTGTCGCGGACGCTCTGGAAGCAGCGCGGGCTCATCGAGCTCCTGCAGTACCGGTTGGAGGTGCAGCAGCTGATCCTCGAGGCGTTGCGCGAGCACCGACTGCAGACCGCCCTCGAAGAGGTCGAGGCGGCGATGGAGGACATCCGTCGCAGCGAGCGCACCCGTGACGCCGTCGTGCGCCAGTGCGCCCAGCGGTTGGGTCTCGACCCGTCGGCGTCGCTCGGCGACATCCGGGTTCGCGCCGAGGAGCCGTGGGCGTCGATGCTCGCCGAGCACCAGGACGCGTTGCTCACCCTCGTGGCCGGCACCGAACGCCTGGCGGCGACCAACCGGGAGCTCGCCCAGCGGGGCGCGAAGGAGACACAGTCGGTCCTCGACGCTGTGACCGGATCGGTCACGACCAACGCCTACGGACCGTCGACGGGCCGTGGTCTTGCCCGTCCGACCCTCGTCGATCGTCGGGCCTGATCGATGAGCAGTTTCTCGACCCTCAACACCGCCCTGTCGGGGCTGCAGGCGCACAAGCGCGTCATCGACGTCATCGGGCACAACATCAGCAACGTCAACACCGAGGGCTACAGCCGTCGTCAGGTGCTGCTCGAACCGGCGACGGGCATGAAGATCGCGTCGCGGTTCGACACCGACTTCTCGTGGAACAACCTCGGCGTGAACATCGCCGGCGTCAACCGGATCCGTGATCAGTTCCTCGACGTGAAAGCCCGGGCCAGCCTCGCCAGCTCCGCTTCCGCCGCTCGTCTCGATTCGGTCCTCGGTGGTGTCGAGGGCACGTTCCCCGAGCCGAGCGATACGGCCATCGCCGGTCAGCTGTCGGCCTTCTGGAACGCGTTCTCCGATGCCGCCAACCAACCCGGCAGCATCCCGCAGCGTGCAGCGGTGCTCGCCCAGGCGTCGAACCTGGCCGCGTCGCTGAACCAGGCTGCCGGCAGCCTTCAGACCCAACACACCGACCTCTCGTCGCAGCTCACGATGGGGGTGGATCGGGTCAACACGCTGGCGCAACAGGTCGCCGACCTCAACGTGCAGATCCGGGCGGCGAGCGTCGCCGGTATGGACACCGGCGATCTCGCCGACGAGCGCGACCGCCTGGTCGACCAACTGACGTCGCTCACCGGAGCCGAGGTTCGGCCCATCGAGTACGACCAGGTCAACGTGATGCTGGGCGGGAGCTCGCTCGTGTCGGCCGGGCGCATCTCCCCGCTCAAGGTCACGACGTCGGGCGCGTTCCCGGCGCCGCTCGACCAGCTCCAAGTGCAGCAGACGCAGCTCCAGTGGGCCGACGACGGCTACCCGGTCGCCGGATTCGGCGGCGACATCGGCGGTCTGGTGCAGGGCCTCAACGACGTGATCCCGCGGTACATGCACGACCTCGACACCGTCGCGCAGACCCTGGTCACCACCGTCAACACGATCCACAACAACGGTCAGGGCCAGGACGCCCTCAACGACGTCAACCTCGACTTCTTCGATCCGGCGGGGGTCACCGCTGCCACGATCAAACTGTCGTCCGACGTCGACGGTCAGCCGTCGCGCATCGCCCTCGGCGCCGTTGGCGGCGGAGCGCTCGACGGCTCGATCGGCCACCAGATGGGTGCCGCCGGTGGACTCGCCAACTCGCCCGACGCGATCCACCGCGCCATGATCGGCCGACTCGGCGTCGAGGCGCAGGCAGCAACGACCCGGGCGTCCACCCAGGCGAAGTTCGCCGTCGAGGCCGAGAACCAGCGCACGTCGGTCAGCGGTGTGAACCTCGACGAGGAGATGACCAACCTCGTCATGAGCCAGCGCGCCTACGAATCGGCCGCCCGGCTCCTGTCCGCCGTCGACGAGATGCTCGACACGCTCATCAACCGCACGGCCGTCTGATCACAGCGATGATCGGACGAGCCCGGATCACACGCAAGGAAGCGTCATGATCACTCGAATCGCCAGTCTCTCCGGCGCCCGCACGATGCTGCAGAGCATCCAGAACGCCAACAGCGAACTGTTCCGCGCCCAGGAGCAGGTGACCACCGGTCGTCGCATCAACCGGGTGAGCGACAACCCCGCCGACGCCGTCAGCTCGCTCAATCAGCGAGCGACGCTTCGGCGGCTCGAGCAGTACTCACGCAACGCCGAGGAGGCGACCTCCTGGTTCGATGCCGGTGACGCAGCCCTCGCCGACGTCAGTGATCGTCTCGCCGGGGTTCGGGCCACGCTGGTGCAGGCGAACTCGGCAGCGAACGACGTGACCTCGCGGGCCGCCTTGGCCAACCAGATCCGGGCCCAACGCGAGTCGATCCTGCTGGCATCGAACGCCGAGCGTGGGGGTCGCCCCTTGTTCGCGGGCAACGCCGCCGGCGCAGCGGCCTATGACGCCAACGGTGTGTACCTCGGCGACAACGGCGCGGTGAACCTCCCCATCACCGGTGGGGTCACCTTGCAGGTCAACCGGACCGGCCCCGAGATCTTCGGCGTGAACAACCCGGGCGATCCCACCCAGGGTGACCTCTTCCAGCTGTTGGGTGCGCTGGCGACCGCCGTGGAGACCGGCGACACCGCTGCGATCAGCGCGGGGCTCGGCCAGGTCGACGCCGCCACCAAGCGCGTCGCGACGGCGCAGGTGCAGCTCGGCAGCCGGGCGTCCCAGCTCGAGGACCTCACCAACTCGCTCGAGGACAGCAAGGTCTCCCTCAAGTCGGGTATCTCCAACAAGGAGAACATCGACTTCGCCGAGGCCGTCATCAACATGAAGACCCGTGAGGCCGCCTATCAGGCGGCGATCCAGGCGACGGCAAAGGTCATCCAGCCGAGCCTGATGGACTTCTTGCGCTGAC